>NZ_JBEXWB010000074.1:0-21042 GCF_040629645.1 Streptomyces sp. NPDC005899
CACCACCGCACCCCGCGGTACGGGCACCGGGGTGCCGGCCGCCGCAGCGGTACGGCGTCGTCCGAGGCGCCCCGCCCCGCCGGCCGGGGCGGTCCGGGCGCCGAGCAGCGAGGAGTCACCCTCCTGCCGTGCGAACAACTCGGTGTCCGTCACCCGCAGTTCCGTGCCGAACAAGGTCGACAGCGCCGGGCGCGGGCGGCCCGTCTGCAGGGCCACCACCTCCCGCAGCACGCCCGTCAGCTGTTCGGCCATCTCCGCGGCCGAGGCGAAGCGCCGCGCCGGATCGGGGTCCGTGGCCCGCACCAGCAACCGGTAGAACGACTCGTACGTGCGGAACACCTCGATGCTGTCCGGGTCGGGCAGCGAGTCCACGAAGACGTTGGTGTAGCCCTGGAAGTCGAAGGTGAGGACCGCGAGCGTCCGGGCCACCGTGTAGAGGTCCGAGGCGACGGACGGGCCGGTCCCGGCCACCTCCGGGGCCTGGTAGCCGACGGTTCCGTAGATGGCCGACTCGTCGTCGTCCATCCGGCGCACCGCGCCCATGTCGATGAGCTTGAGCTGGTCCTCGGTCTGGATGGCGTTGTCGACCTTGAAGTCGCAGTACAGCAGGTTGCGGCTGTGCAGGTGGCCCAGCGCCTCCAGGGCCTCGATGCCGTACGCGCAGGCCTGCTCGACCGGCAGCGGGTCCCGCTTCCCGGCCGGTGTCCGCCGCTCGTTGGCGATCTCCTTGAGCGCCTTGCCGCCGACGTACTCCATCACGATGTAGCCGTCGAGCGAACCGGTGCGCTGGTCCAGGTGCTCCACGAAGTTGTAGATGCGGACGATGTTGGAGTGCTCGATCTCCGCGAGGAAGCGCCGTTCGGAGATGGCCGCCGCCATGGCGTCCTGGTCCCCGGTGTCCAGCAGGCCCTTCAGGACGACCCAGCGGTCGGAGACGGCGCGGTCCACGGCGAGGTAGACCCAGCCGAGCCCTCCGTGGGCCAGGCAGCCCGCCACCTCGTACTGCCCGTGCACGACGTCCCCGCCGCGCAGCTTCGGCACGAAGGAGTACGGGTGACCGCACTTGGTGCAGAACCCCTCGGTGCGGCCCGCCCGCTCGCCGCGGGACCGGCCCACCGGGGCGCCGCAGTCGGACCGCGAGCAGAACCGCTTCCGCTCGGGCACCTCCGGGTTCTCCATCACCGCGGTGGTCGGATCGGGCCGGGGCACGTCCGGGACGAGCACCAGTCCGGCGCCCAGCCTGCCCCGGCCCGAGGAGGAGCCGGTGGAGGTGCCCGAGGAGCGCACCGACACGGAGCGGGAGGTGGAAGCGCCGGACAGGGACAGCGAGAGCCGCCCGGAGACGGAACGCCGGGAGGAGGACGAGCGGGACGAGGACCGGGAGGTGGACGAGCGGGACGAGGACCGCGAGTCCGTGCGCTGCGGGGTGCCGGCGCCGCCGCTTCCCCCCGCCCTGCCGCCGCCCGCGATGCCGGTGGGCGGCGAACTCACCATCCCCGTCGGCGAGACGACGGGCGCGAGGCCGCACGTGTCGCAGTACAGCTCGCCGCCGCCCATGTCCTCGTAGGAGCCCTCGCACCCGGGGCGCTGGCACTGCGTACTCATGGTGTCTCCCCCTGTCCGCCGTGCGCGCCGTGTCCGCCGTGTCCGCCCGGAGGGGGCGGCGCCAGCAGGTCGGCGGCGGCCTGCTGGTAGCGCAGCACCGCCGCTTCCGCCACGCGCAGGTCGCACGGCGCGCTCCACAGCATCCGGCGGGCCGCGTCGTACCGCTCGATCAGGAACGGGTCCTCCGCCAAGCCGTGCCGCGCCACCTTCGCCTTGTACGCGTCCAGCCGGCCGCGCAGCTCCGCGCGGACGGCGAGCGGCGCCGTCACGGACGTCAGCGACTCCCGGGCGCGCAGGAGTTCGTCCTCGGCCTCCCGCTCCAGGGAGTCGAGCAGCGGTGAGAGCCGGTTCCACTGGGCGTGCCTGCGGTACTCCGAGGCGGCTGCCAGCCGTTCCTGAAGCGCGGTCGGCGGGCCGCTGACCGCCGGTACCTCCGAGGCGGCGATCTTCGCCAGGACCTCGCCGCGGGCCGACCGGGCCTCGGCCAGCGTGCGGTCCGCGCGCGACAGGACGTCCCGCAGCCGGGCCAGGCGCTGCTCGGCGTCCTGCCGGACCGCGAGGACCGCCTCGATCTCCCGGCGCACCTCCTCCAGGGCCCGGGCCGCGCGGTCGTAGCGCGCGGTGTCGGGGCGCCCGCCGCCGGGTGCGGCGCTGCCCGGGCCGGGCGACCAGAAGGCCAGCGGGTCGGAGATCACCTGCGCGCGCAGGGTGGTCAGCTCCTCGGTGATCGCCTCCAGGTCGTCCCCGGCCGGGTGCTCGCCGGGCCGCACGCCGACGGAGTGCGCCAGCGAGCGGGTACGGCGCAGCTCGGCGGCCAGCAGGTCTATGCGGGCGGGCAGGGCCGACCACACGGAGTCCGCGGCGACGACCATGTCCAGCGCACGGGCGTACAGGTCGTTCATCCGGGCGACGAGCTCCTCGAGGGTGAACCGCTCGGAGAGCCTGGCCGGACCGCCGAGCGAGGGGCCGGGGCCCACCGCGTGCGTGTTGGCGACGGTCACGCTGTCGCCCCGCAGCACGTCGGTCAGGGCCGCCAGGTCGTCCTTGCCCGGGTAGCGGCGGGCGGCCCGGATCTCCCGGGCCTTCCTCAGCGCCCCGGCGTACGCGTCGAAGTACCCCCAGAGCAGGGTGATCGACTGCTCGGCCGCGGCCCAGCGCTCCTCGGTGACGCCGGTCAGCTCCGCGCCCTCCAGGAGCCGGCGGCCCGCATGGTCCTGCAGGGCGAGGAGCGAGGTCTCGATGGCCTCGTGCTCCGCGCCGAGCCGGGCCAGGGCACGGTCCGCCTCGTCCCGGTCCATGACCGGGACGGGGGACCTCCCCGCGAAGCCGGGGAAGGATCCCGCGACGCCCATCGATCACCTCTCCGCTCGTCCGCCGGGCCATGGCCCGGACGGGATCAGTTGTTCCGGTACTTGGGCGCCGGGGGCGCCGTGATCCCGGGCAGGCCCTGCACCAGCCACTGCCGGTAGGACCGCATCCAGGGGCTGTTCGCACCGCCGCTGCGGTACTGCTCGAGCACGTGGTTGATCCGGGCCACCAGGTCGTCGGCGCCGCGTTTCGCGGCCACCCCGTAGTACTCGGTGGTGAACGGCTTGTCGCCCTTGAGCTCCACGGCCGGGTCCTGCGCGGCCTGTCCGGCCGCCAGGGCGTTGTCGGTGACCACGGCGTCGACCTCGCCGAGCTGCAGCCGCACCAGGCAGTCGAGCTGGTTGGGGACGGTCAGCTGGTCCCGGTCCTGCCCGGTGCCGTCGTGCTCGTCGCGGAAGACGGCGCCGTAGGACTCCTTCTCCATGGCCTCGAACGCCGTGGAGCCCTCCGCCGTGCAGACCCGCTTGCCCTTCAGCGACGCGTCGTACCCGGTGATCTCCGAGGTCTTGGGGGCCAGGACCTGCTGACCGGCCTGGAAGTAGGCGGTCGAGAAGGAGACCTGCTCCAGGCGTTTGCAGTTGATCGTCATCGTCCGTACGACCACGTCGACCCTGTCGTGCTCCAGCGCGGCGATGCGCTGGTTGGTCGGGATGGCCCGGAAGATCACGGCGTCCGGGTCGCCGAGGATGTCCTTCGCGATGGCCCGCACGAGATCGATGTCGAAACCCTCGAGCCTGCGGGTCTGCGGGTCGCGGTAACCCCACCGGAAGCTGTTCTGGTCCACGCCCGCGACCAGCTTGCCCCGCTCCCGGATCCGCGCGATGTCCGGGCCGTCGGTGCTCGCCGCCGGCACACTCGCCTCCGGGTCCGTGCACGCCTCCGCCTGCGCGGACACGGCCGACGTCACCGCCTGCCCGGTGGCGGCCCCGCCCGGGGAGCGGTGGCCGTGCGACAGCGGCAGCAGAGTGGCGGCGGCCGTGACGGCGCAGGCCACCGCCATACCCGTCACGCCGCCCCAGCCGCGCCGCCCGACGCGCGCCGCCCGCCCCTTCGACCTGGTCATCGCTCCCCCTCTCACCGGTACTCCGAGAGTCTGCGGTTGATGCCGGCGATCGCGGCGACCGCACCCAGCACGGCGAGGACGCCGGCCCCGGCCGGCAGCCCGCCGAGGGCCCCCTCGCCGCCCTCGGCCGCCTCCGTGAACTCGTGCTGCTCCTGGGCGAGTGCCTCGCGCAGCGCGTCGTCCACCCGCTCGAAGGACTCGCCCGTGGAGTCCTCGGGGCCGATGACCTGCTTCAGGGCGCCGTCGTAGTCACCGGTGTCGTCCGTCGCCCGGGCCTTCCGGTGGCGCTCCCGCCACTCGGACACACCGCTGACCGCGTCCGCCACCGGCTTGCCGGCCCGGGAGTCGTCCGCGAGCCTCGCCGCGCTCTCGAGCTGCTTGCCCAGGGACTCCATGCCCGTGCCGTAATCGGTCTCGTACTGGTCCCGGGAGCCGTCGGCGGTGAGCACCGCCCCGCGGGCGACGAGCGTGAGGTTCTCGTTCGCACGGGCTTTCAGCGAACTGATCCGGGCCTTGTTCAGGACGTCGAGCGACTCCTGGCCGTGCACCATCGCGTCCCGCAGCTCCGTCCGGGCCACCGTGTGCCCCACGGCCAGCCACAGCAGCACCACCGTCGCCGCGGCGGTCGCGGCCAGCAGCCCCTGGTTGAAGACCCGGTTCGTCCGGCGGTAGGTGCGCCGCTGCATCCACACCAGGGCGGCCGGCACCACGATCCCGAGGGCGAGCGAGAGGAACGGCCACTGCCGGGCGTCGTCCGCGTCGGCGTGCAGCCGTTCGGTCTCCGAGGCGTACAACCGCTCGGCCGCCGGGAGCAGTTCGGCGGCCATCTTCTGGTTGGCGTAGCGGAGGTAGGCGCCGCCGAGCGGCAGCCCCTGCCGGTTGCCGGCCCGGGCCCGCTCCACCAGCCCCGTGTACTGGGGCAGCAGTTCGTTGAGGGTGGTGATCTCCTTCGCCGAGGAGGTCGAGGTGCCCGTGCTCGCCGCCGCGCGCACCAGGAGCCGGGAGGCCTGCGCGATGTCGTCCTCGTACCGCGCCAGGACGTCCTCCGGCTCCTGCGCCCCGGCCAGGAAGCCGCTCGCCGCCATCGTGTCCGCGTCGGCCAGCGAGCGGTAGATGCTCGCCGCGTCCGCGCTCAGCGGCTGGCTGCGGCTCACCACGTCATGGGCGGCCGACGTCCGGTCGTCGATCTCCAGGGCGGTGACCGCGCCGAAACCCAGGAGCAGCAGGGCCAGTACGGCTCCGGCGATCCGGAGCCGGCCCGGCTCGGTCGTCGCCGCGGCACGCAGCTGCTCGACGGCGCCGGACCGGAGACCGCGCCGCTGCGCCGGTACGGCCACGGGCGCGGCCGGCACAGCGGGCCCGCCCGCCTGCCGCGACTCCCCGTTCGGCGGGTATGTCACTCGACCTCCCCCTCGGTCACCGACTCCGGCCCGGCCCCCGGCCGATCGGAGGACTGGTACCGGCCAGAAGTATGGCGGCAGGGACCGGCATTCACCAGGAAGGCCCGGCCCCCGCATCGATCGCCGCACACGTGCCCCGGTATCCGGTGCATCCGGTATTCGATCAGTACGGGCGCGGCCGATCAAGGCGGTCGGCCGGGAGGAGCCCCCCGAACCCCCCGGAACGGATCGATCTCCCCCTCATGAACACGTTCGGGACGCCTGATCGGTTCCCGTGCGCGTGGGGCGTTCCGCGGTACGTCCGCGGAACGCCCCGGACCGTCAGGCGTAGTGCGCGCGCAGTTCGGCGTGGGCCTCGGGGGCAGCCCCGGCGTCGTCCAGGCCCAGGAGCGCGGCACCCAGCACGGGGGGAGCCGTGACCACCCGGATCACGGCCTTCGGGGCCCGCTCGGCGAGGAGTTCGGCGATCCGGTCGTCGAGCGCCGGGTGACGGGCCGCCAGCACGCCCCCGCCCAGCACCACCGGCACCTCCTCCGTCAGCAGGTCCAGCCGGGCCAGCGCGACCGAGGCCATCGCCACCACCTCGTCGCCGAGCCGGTGCACCAGGTCACGGGCGATCCGGTCACCGGCCGCACCGGTGGCGAACAGCACCGGTGTCAGTTCGTGGCGGCGCTCGTGCGGGATGTGCCCCAGGTGCAGTGCCTCGATCAGCGCGTACATGGAGTCGAGTCCGAAGTGCGCCGGCAGGGTCCGTGCCAGCTCGGTCGGTTCGCCGCGCCCGTCCTCGGCCCGCGCGGCGAACCACAGGGCCTCCTCCGCCAGGCCCGAACCGCCGCCCCAGTCACCGGATATCCGGCCGATCGCGGGGAAGCGGGCGGTGGCTCCGTCCGGCCGCATGCCGACGCAGTTGATCCCCGCCCCGCAGACCACGGCGACACCACGGGGCTCGTCCACCCCGGCGCGCAGGATGGCGAAGGTGTCGTTGCGCACCTCGACCGTGCGGCCCCAGCGGCGGGCGCGCAGCGCCTGCGCCAGCTCCCTCTCCTCCACGGGCAGGTCCGCGTTGGCGAGGCAGGCCGACACGTGTCCGGCCCCCTCCACCCCGGCCTCGGCGAGCGCGGGCAGGACCGCCTCCGCCAGCCCGTCCATGGCCGCGTCCACCCCGACGACGGGCGGCTGGAAACCGCCCGCGCGCCCGGTGCCGAGGACCGATCCGTCGGGGCCGATCACGGCCACGTCGGTCTTGCTGTTGCCCGCGTCGATCGCGAGCACATGTGCGGTCAGGCCCACGCCAGGTGCTCCCGGTTGTGCGCGATCAGCTTGTCGGTGAGCGCCTCGGCGTACTCGAACTGGCCGATGAGAGGGTGCGCCAGCAGCGCCTTGAAGACCCGGTCCCGGCCGCCGCGCAGCGCCGCGTCCAGGGCCAGGTCCTCGTAGGCGGTGACGTGCCCGATCAGCCCGGAGTACATCGGGTCCAGGGCGGGCACGGCGAGCGGCACCGCACCCGTGGCGCCGACCCTGGCCTGGACCTCGATCACCGCGTCGTCCGGCAGGAAGGGCAGCGTCCCGTTGTTGCGGGTGTTGACCACCTGCACCGCGGAGCCGCCCCCGCCGAGCAGCGCGGACGCCAGGTCCACGGCCGCCTCCGAGTAGAAGGCGCCGCCCCGCTTGCCCAGCAGCGCCGGCTTCTCGTCCAGGGCCGGGTCCCCGTACATCTCCAGGAGCTCCTTCTCCATGGCGGCGACCTCGGCCGCCCTGGAGGGCTTCGTGCCGAGTTCCCGGACGACCTCGTCGTGCGCGTAGAAGTACCGCAGGTAGTACGAGGGGACCACGCCGAGCCGGTCGACGATCTGCCGCGGCATGCGCAGGTCCCCGGCGACGGCGTCGCCGTGCTCGGCCAGCAGCCTCGGCAGGACGTCCGCCCCGTCCGGGCCGCCGAGGCGCACCCCGAGCTCCCACGTCAGGTGGTTGAGCCCCACGTGGTCGAGGTGCACCTCGGAGGGCGTCACGTCCAGGAGCGCGGCGAACTTGCGCTGGAAGCCGATGGCCACGTTGCACAGGCCGACGGCCTTGTGCCCGGCCTGGAGCAGCGCCCGGGTGACGATGCCGACCGGGTTGGTGAAGTCGATGATCCAGGCGTCCGGGTTGGCCCGGCGGACCCGCTCGGCGATGTCGAGGACGACCGGGACGGTCCGCAGCGCCTTGGCGAGACCGCCCGCCCCGGTGGTCTCCTGACCGACGCAGCCGCATTCCAGCGGCCAGGTCTCGTCCTGCTCGCGGGCCGCCTGCCCGCCGACACGGAGCTGGAGCAGCACCGCGTCGGCGCCGGCCACCCCGGCGTCCAGGTCGGACGTGGTGACGATCCTTCCCGGATGGCCCTGCTTGGCGAAGATCCGCCTGGCCAGGCCGCCGACCAGCGCCAGCCGGTCGGCCGCCGGGTCGACGAGCACGAGCTCCTCGACCGGCAGGGTGTCGCGCAGTCGCGCGAAACCGTCGATCAGTTCGGGGGTGTAGGTGGACCCGCCACCAACTACTGCGAGCTTCATGGTGCTCAGCCCTTTACTCCGGTGAGGGTGACGCCTTCTACGAAGGCCTTCTGTGCGAAGAAGAAGACGATGACGACCGGTGCCATGACGAGCAGCGTCGCGGCCATCGTCAGGTTCCAGTTGACCGCGTGGGCGCTCTTGAACGACTCCAGGCCGTAACTCAGCGTCCAGGCGCCCGGGTTCTGCGCGGCGTAGATCTGCGGCCCGAAGTAGTCGTTCCAGCAGTAGAAGAACTGGAAGAGCGCCACGGCCGCGATGCCCGGTCTGGCCATCGGCACGACGATCTTGAGCAGCGTGCGGAGCTCTCCGCAGCCGTCGACCTTCGCCGATTCGATGTACTCCTGCGGAATGGTGAGCAGGAACTGCCGCAGCAGGAAGATCGAGTAGGCGTCGCCGAACGCCATGGGGATGATCAGCGGCCACAGGGAGCCCGAGAGGTGGAACTGCTGGGCCCACACCAGGTACATCGGGATGACGATGACCTGGGGCGGCAGCATCATCGTGGAGATCACGAGGACCATCGCGGTCCGCCGGCCCCGGAAGCGGAACTTCGCCAGCGCGTAGGCGACCGGCACGGAGGAGCACACCGTGAAGACGGTCCCGAGCAGCGCGTACATCAGCGAGTTGCGCCACCAGTCGAGGAATCCCGGTGTGTGGAAGACGGTCGAGTAGTTCGACCAGTGCCAGGAGTCCGGCCACAGGTCACCGCTCATCGCCTGCCCGTCGCTCATCACGGAGGTGAGGAGGACGAAGACGAACGGCAGGACGAAGAAGAGGGCCAGGGCCACCGCCACGGAGTGGACGGCGATCCAGGTCAGGACGCGCCTGCGACGCCGCCCGGCCGCGTCCGGGTCCTTCGCCCGGCTCGGCGCGGCGGTGTCCGGCCTGGTCAGGGTGGTGGTGGTCATCTCAGTCCTCCGCCGGAACGAGGCCGACGCTCTTGCGCATCAGCAGAAGGGTCACGGACATGGCGATGGCGAAGAGCACGAGCGAGAGCACGCACGCGGCACCGGTGTTGAAGTTCTGGAAGCCCATCGAGTAGACGAGCTGCGGCACCGTCAGGGTGGAGTGGTCCGGGTAGCCGGGCTGGATCACCGTGCCGGGGCCGATGGAGACGCCCGAGGCGAGCTTCCCGGCGACGAGGGCCTGCGTGTAGTACTGCATCGTCTGCACGACGCCGGTGACGACGGCGAACAGCACGATCGGGGTGATGGCGGGCCAGGTGACGTAACGGAACCGCGCCCAGGCGCCGGCGCCGTCCAGTTCGGCCGCCTCGTACTGCTCCTTCGGCACGTCCAGCAGCGAGGCCATGAAGATGACCATCAGGTCGCCGATGCCCCACAGGGAGAGCAGCACCAGCGAGGGCTTCGACCAGTTCGGGTCGTTGAACCAGCTCGGGCCGTGCAGGCCGATCCACGACAGCACCTCGTTGACCGGGCCGGTGGACGGGTTGAGGAGGAAGACGAACGCGACGGTGGCCGCGACCGGCGGAGCCAGGTACGGGATGTAGAAGGCCGTCCGGAACAGCCCCACGCCCGTCTTGACCTTCGTGATCAGCAGGCCGACGCCGAGGCCGAACACCACGCGCAGCGCCACCATCACGACGACCAGCCACAGCGTGTTCCACAGGGCCGGGCCGAACAGCGGCATCTGCTCCAGCACGTACCGCCAGTTCCGCAGCCCGACGAAGGTGGGCTCCTTGATCTGGTTGTAGTGCATGAAGGAGAAGTAGACGGTCGCGACGAGCGGGTAGCCGAAGAAGACCGAGAAGCCGACCAGCCAGGGGGAGAGGAACCCCAGCGTGCGCAGCCGTTCGCGGTTCCGCTTGCGTCGCAGCGGCGACGTGCGGGGGGCCGGTCCGGTCTCCCGCGCGGGGGACTTCGCCGGGGTGGAGAGGGAAAGTGCCATGACTCGGCTCCTCAGTTTTCCGACTGGAGGTTGTCGGCGTCGATCTGTTCGTCGAGGTCCCTCAGCGCCCGGTGGAGGTCCTTGGTCCTGCCCGCCTCGACGGACTGCGAGAAGTCGCCGAAGGAGGTGATGTACTGGCCGCCGTTGTCCGAGGGCGGGACGGCCTGGCTGTGCGGGTTCTGCGCGATCTTGATGAAGGCCCGGAAGGACGGATCGGCGTCCAGGTCGGGGGACTTCAGCGCGTCGAAGGTGGACGGCACGTTGTGGATCGCGTTGGCGAAGTGGACGACCGGCTCGGTGTCGATCGTCAGGTACTTCACCAGCTCCCACGCGGCGTTCTGGTGCCGGCTGCTGTGCGCGATGCCGGCGACGGTACCGGTCAGGTAGCCGCGCCCGTAGGTGTCGGCCTGGTCGTCGGGGACCGGCAGCGGGGCCACGTCCCAGTCGAACTCCGCCTTTGCCTCGTCGAGCATCAGGCCGCGCCACTCACCGTCCAGGTGCATGGCGAGCTTGCCGGTCAGGAAGGCGTTCTGCGACGACATCTCGTCACCGAAGGTGGCGCGGAGCCGCTCCAGGGCCCGGTAGCCGCCCTGCGCGTCGGACAGCTCGCGCATGGCGGCGAAGAACTGCCCGGTCTTCGGCTCGTCGGCCAGCCTGGCCTTGCCCTCGGCGTCGAAGTACCGGGGCCCCCACTGCGCGAACATGCGGTCGGGGGAGTTCTGGTACAGCTGGAAGTTCGGCATGAATCCGGCGCGCTCCAGCGAGCCGTCCTTCCTCTTCCGCGTCAGCTTGACCGCGTCGGCCCTCAGCTCGGACATGGTGCGAGGGGGCCGGCTGATCCCCGCCTCGGCGAAGGCGTCCTTGTTGTAGTACATGCCGAACGCGTCGGCGAGCAGGGGCGTCGCGCACTGGACGCCCTCGTACCGCGTGTAGTCCAGCAGCGTCCCGGGGAACACCTTCGCCTTGTCGATCCCGCTCTTGCGCAGGAAGGGGTCGAGATCGACCCACATGCCGGAGGAGCAGTACTGGCCGACGTTGTTGGTGGTGAACGAGGTGACGACGTCCGGCGCGTCGCCGCCACCGGCCCGCAGGGCCTGGTTGATCGTCTCGTCACTCACGTTGCCGGTGGAGACGACGTCGATGTTCGGGTGCAGCTTCTCGAACCGGGCGATGTTCTCGTCGATCGCCTTGACCTCGCCGGGCGCCGACCAGCCGTGCCAGAACTTCAGCGTGACCGGTTTCGTGGGGTCGTCGGTGTTGCTGCCGGTGCTCGGGTTCGCGCAGCCGGCCAGCAGCAGGGCGGCTGCGCCGAGCACCAGGGGCACGCGGGAACGGATGCGCCGTAGCGCCATGGCGGACTTCCTTCACTGGAGCGGGAGCGGGAGCGGGAGGCGGAGGTGGAAGGGACGGGCCGGAGCCGGGCCGCGGGAGCGCCGGGCAAGGCGGTGCCGTGCGGGCACCGGCTGCGGGCGGCACGGCGGACGGGGCGGGATTCCGGGTGGGGTGCGGGTCAGGCGGTGTCGAAGGCGCTGTCGCGCGCCTGGGCGAGCGCGGTGCGCAGTGCGCCGGTCAGGATGGGGTCCCCCTCGATGTCACTGACGCGGAGCAGTGGCCGGGGCAGTGCCAGCCCGGTCATCTCGGCCTCCACCCGCCTGCGGAGGTCCTCCCCGCCGGCCTGGGCCACGAGACCGGACAGGACGACCAGCTCGGGATCGACGACGGCCACCACGGAGGCGAGGCCGGTGGCCAGCCGGCGGGCGACCTCGGCGCACACGGTCTCGTCCGCGAGGGCCTCGGCCAGTGGCCTGCCCCCGGCCAGATCGCGCACGGCGGGCACGGACACCTGGCTCTGGAAGCCTCCCCCCGCGTCGGGACCCGCCCAGTCCGCCGCGCCGCCGCGGGCGAGCGGGGCGCCGGGCAGGGGCATGTAGCCGATCTCGCCCGCGCCGCCGGTGGCGCCGCGCAGGAGGGTGCCGCCCAGCACGATCGCGGCGCCGACGCCCTCGTCGAGCCAGGCGAGCACGAAGTGGTCGTGGTCCTGGGCGGCGCCCTCGTACTGCTCGGCCACGGCGGCGAGGTTCACGTCGTTCTCGATGACCACCGGCCTGCCGACCACCTCGGCCAGGTCGGCGAGCAGGGTGCGGGAGTGCCAGCCGGGCAGGTGGGGCGCGTAGCGCAGCTGTCCGGTGTGCGGGTCGATCGCGCCCGGGGTGCCCACCACCACGGAGGCGAGGTCCTCGTGGCCGAGGCCGGTCGGACGCAGGGCGCCGTCGACGGCCTCGGCGACGAGCTGGGCGGTGCGGTGCCGTACGTCCTCCGCGACGGCCTCGGCCTCCACGCGGCAGGAACCGGCCACGGCGCCGGTGATGTCGGTGACCACGGCGTCGATGCCGGTCGGGCCGACGGAGAGGGCCGCCACGTGCGCGGAGGCCGGGTTGATCTCGTAGAGCACGGCGTTGGGCCCGGGGCGCCCGCTCTGACTGCCCGTCGAGCGGACCAGGCCCGCTTCCTCCAGCCGCGCCAGCAGCTGTGAGGCGGTGGGCTTGGAGAGCCCGGTCAGCTCACCGATGCGGGTGCGGGTGAGGGGGCCCTGGGTGACCAGGAGGTCGAGCGCCGCCCGGTCGTTCATGGCACGCAGGACACGGGGGGTGCCCGGAACACCTGCTGCGGATCGCGCCATCCCGTATCGCCCGGTTTCTGTTAGGAAAGTTTCCTGTCCGATGAGAGGAAAGTAGGACCCCGGTCACCGGCCCGTCAATGGGGTACCGCTCCGTAGCTGCCGAAGTGTTACCTGCCGGGGCGGTGCAGCCGTACGCGGGGGGTCTCCAGGACGGGACGGGCACGTCGGGGGCGGTCGCGCGCGGGACTCTTCCGGACACCGGGACCGGGGCGGGAACGGCCCGGGCGGCACGGCGAACAGGCGGAGCAGGGAAGCCGAAGGGGCCCGGCGCGCACGCCGGGCCCCTTCGGCCGCCGTCCTACTTCGTCATCGCCGGCGGCGGTATCGGGGTCGCCGCCATTGACTGCGGGGACGTCGTCGAGGCGTACGCGGAAGGGGCGGCCATGCCGGCCGTGGGGTCCGGTGCCGCGGTGCCGTCCACCTCGGGGGAGAGGGCGCCGACCATGCGGATGCCGGCGGAGTCCAGCGCCTGCTTGATGCGCCAGCGCAACTCGCGCTCCACGCCGAGGGACTTGCCCGGCATCGTCTTGGCCGTGACCCGGACGGTCATGGAGTCGAGCAGGACCGCATCCAGGCCGAGCACCTCCACCGGGCCCCACAGCCGCTCCGACCAGGGCTCCTCCTTGGTCATGGTCTCGGCCGCCTCAGTGATCGCCTTGCGGACCGGCTCCAGGTCCTCCGTCGGGCGGACGGTGACGTCCACACCGGCCGTGGACCACCCCTGGCTGAGGTTGCCGATCCGCTTCACCTCGCCGTTGCGGACGTACCAGATCTCGCCGTTGTCACCGCGCAGCTTGGTCACCCGCAGGCCGACCTCGATGACCTCGCCCGAGGCCACACCCGCGTCGATCTGGTCACCGACCCCGTACTGGTCCTCCAGGATCATGAACACCCCGGAGAGGAAGTCGGTGACGAGGTTGCGCGCGCCGAAGCCCAGTGCCACGCCCGCGACACCGGCCGAGGCCAGCAGCGGGGCCAGGTTGATCTGGAAGGCGCCCAGGATCATGAGGGCCGCCGTGCCGAGGATCAGGAACGACGTCACCGACCGCAGCACCGAGCCGATGGCCTCCGACCGCTGGCGGCGCCGCTCCGCGTTGACGAGAAGGCCCCCGAGGGCGGTGCCCTCCACGGCCTGGGCGCTGCGGTTCATCCGGTCGATGAGGTTGGTCAACCCGCGCCTGATCACGTACCGCAGGACGAGGGCTATCGCCGCGATGAGCACGATGCGCAGACCGGTGTTCAGCCAGGTGGACCAGTTCTGCTCGACCCAGCCTGCGGCGTTCCCGGCCCGTTCGGCGGCTTCGTCCAGTGAGCCGGCCGGCTCCGGTGACGGGGCCGCGGCCAGAAGGGCGGACAGGGACACGGCGGGGACCTCCTGAGGCGTGACGGCAGACCAACCACAGTAACGAAGGAGGGGGAGTGGTTCGTCGCGGCCGACGGGGGAGAGACACGTCTCACCGGGGCGGACACGCGGTGTGGCCGATCGCACAGGCCGGGCATCGGTGGTGGTGACGTGCCTGTTCCGGTGCGCCGCGGTGGTGCGACCGGCCGGGTGGTGAGAAAAATCCCCCCGGCCCGTTACGTGTACGTGGTGGCGCTCGGACCAGGCATGAGGCGAAACTGAGAGCGGTCGTCCCGGCGCGAGCCACGCGTCGCCGGCGTACAAGGAGGCATCCACCGTGCCGCACGTCCTGGTTCTCAACGCGTCGTACGAGCCGCTCGGCGTCGTACCGCTCCGCCGCGCGCTCGTCCTCGTCCTCGAGAACAAGGCCATCTGCCTCGAGGAGTCCGGCGCCTTCATGCACAGTGCCACCCGTGCCGTGCCGGCGCCCAGCGTCGTCCGGCTCAAACGTTTCGTGCGGGTGCCCTACCGCGGGCCCGTCCCACTGACCCGCCGGGCGCTCTTCGCCCGGGACGGGGGGCGCTGCGTGTACTGCGGCGCCGCCGCGACCAGCGTCGACCACGTGGTGCCGCGCAGCCGGGGCGGCCGGCACGCCTGGGACAACGTGGTGGCGGCCTGCCGCCGCTGCAACCACGTCAAGGCCGACCGCCACCTGCCCGAGCTCGGCTGGCGGCTGCGTCACCAGCCCGCCCCGCCCAGCGGGCTCGCCTGGCGGATCATCGGGACCGGGCACCGCGACCCGCGCTGGCTGCCCTACCTGGCGCCGTTCGGCGCGGAGGACGTGATGGCCCGGATCGACGGCGTCTCCGCCTGAGGGGGGCGGCGTCCGCGCCTGGGCTGCGGGGCCGGGGCGCGGCGCCGCGGCCCCGCACCGTCCGGTCCGGTGAGCTCAGCCGGCGACGGCGTACGCCTCCACCGAGAAGAGCGAATAGCCGTACCGCGTGGCCCGCGCGTCGCCCTGGATCCTGATGAACCGGGTGTGCTTCGCGTCCATCCGGACCGACTCGGTCCCGCCCTTCCCCTCCCGTACGGTCGCCGCCGTGCGCCAGGTGCGGCCGTCGGTGGAGACCTGGACGCGGTAGCGGGCGGCGTGGGCCTCCTGCCAGTGCAGGACGACGTGTCCCAGCCTCACCGGCCCGGGCAGTTCCGCCTGCCACCACGCGTCGTCCCGCACGGGTGAGGACCAGCGGGTCTCCGGGTCGCCGTCCGAGGCGGCGGCGGCCGGGAAGTCCGGGGTCTCGTCGCCGGACGAGGAGGCCGTGGCCCCGCGCAGCAGGTCGGGACCCGCCGTGCGCGGGAAGGCCCGCACGGTCAGCGTGCTCTCCTCGTCGCCGAAACTCAGCGGTACCTCGTACTCGCCCGCCGGGGTGTCCGCCGGCACCGTGATGTCCACGGGCACCTCGGTGCGGGAGCCGCGCGGCACCGTCGTCCTCTTCGGCACCTCGACCTCGATGCCCTCGGGGGCGTCTGCGGTGAGCGAGCCCGTCACCTCGGCCGGGCGCCCGCCCGCCAGCCGCGCCGCGACCCGCTGCGTGCCGCCGCCGATGACGGCGTCCGTCTCCCCGCGCACGAGGTCGAGCCGGGCCGCCGGCTCGTCACCGAACCACGGGACGAGGGCCCGTACCGCCGTGAGGGGCGCTCCGGGACCGGCGGCCGGCGGCGCGCCCGCGACGCCCGGCCCCCGGGGTCGAAGGAGGGCGGGGCGGGCGGACGGCACGGTGACCCGCAGGGCGTCGGCCCGCAGTCCCTTCGCCGGCGTCTGGGTCCAGCCGGCCGCGGCCAGCGGGCCGAGTGCCCGCCAGCCCCGGCCCGGCACGTGGGCCTCCAGAGTCGCGCCCGCCGATCCGCCACCCGGCTCGGCCAGGGTCGTGACGGCCTGGACGGGGCGGGCCCGTCCGAGACGGACGGTGAAGCTGTGCGCGTCACGGTGCACCGTCCCCGCGTCGCGGTCGGTGCCGTTCCAGGCGTCGGCCTCCTTGCGGGCCCGCTCCAGGAAGTGGCCGAGTACGCCCTCGCCGACCGTCGCCCCGCTCGCGGCGATCTCCGCGCGCAGCGGCTCCAGCTCCAGCTGCGCCTTCCAGGCCGCCGCCCCGTCCCCGCGCGCCTGGGCCTGCAGCACGTCGACGGCGAGTTCCCCGGCCCGGCCGTAGCGGGCCAGCTGCTCGGTCCACGGCCGCACCTCGCCGGCGAGGCGCCCTCCCGCGGGCTCCCTCAGCCGCTGCGGGGCTCCCCGCATCACGCCGAACGCGTCCCGCAGCCGCCGTGCCGCCGCGTCCCGGGCGGCCGCGCCCCCGGCGCGGGACGCCCAGTACGCGGTGAGCAGCGGCTTCAGGTAGGCGGACTCCTCACCGCCCAGCACCGAGGTGGCGCTGTTGCCCGCGAGGGCGCGCAGGGCCGCCCGGGTGGCCGGGTCGGCGCCCGCCAGTTCGTCCGTCGCCGCCTGCCAGGACTCCTGCGGCCGGTACGCCTTCGGGTTCCAGGCGAAGTCGGCGGCGGTGAAGAGGGGGATGCGGGACGCCGAGGGCTGTTCCATGGCGTTGGCCAGCAGGGCCGCCGAACCGCCGGCCACCGCGGGGTCCCGGCCGGTGTAGGGGCCGAGGAAGATCCGGTCCTGTGCGTAGTCGTTGACGGGGTAGTTGTCCATGGTGACCAGCGGGTGGCGGAAGGCGGCCCGCGCGGCGGTCAGTTCCCGGCCGGTGATGGTCCTCGGTACGACGCCGACTCCGGTCCAGGCCACCTGCACCCGGTCGTCCAGGGCGGCGGCGAGGGCCGTGCGGTAGGCGGTGGGACCGTCCTGGTAGAACTCCGTCGGCAGCACGGACAGTGGCTCCGCTCCCGGGTGGCGGTCCGAGAGGTGGCGGGCCACGGCGCTCGCGACCCGGGCCTGGGCCCTGGCCGCCGCCTCCGGTCCGCTGCCGAACGTCTCCGCGTCCTCGTCGCAGTGCCATTCGCTGTAGCTGACGTCCTGGAACTGGAGCTGGAAGACCCGGAAGCCCAGCGCCCACATGGCGTCGATCTTCCGGTTCAGCGCCTGGACGTCGCCCTGGGACGCCATGCACATGGCCTGACCGGGCGAGACGGCCCAGCCCAGTGCCACGTGCTGCGCGCGCGCCCTCCCGGCGAGTTCGCGGAACTCCTCGCGCTGCCCGGCGGGGTAGGGCTCGCGCCAGCGGGCCTGCCGGTAGGGGTCGTCACCCGCCGCGTAGAGGTAGCGGTTCTGTTTCGTACGCCCCATGAAGTCGATCTGGGCGAGCCGTTCCTCCCGTGTCCACGGCTGTCCGTAGAAGCCCTCGGTCATCCCGCGCCGGGCGGTCGCCGGCCAGTCGCGGACGACGGCGCCGGCGACCGTGCCGTCGACGAGGAGGCGGCGCAGGGTCTGCACGCCGTGGAAGAGCCCGTCCTCCCCGACCCCGTCCAGGGCGACGGTGGGCCGCCCCTGGACGTCACCGGCGGCGAGCCGGTAGCCGCCGGACGGCAGATCGGCGCGTTCCCCGGCGCCCAGGGCCCTCAGCGCCCGGCCGGCGGCCGTGCCACCGAGCAGGATCACCGCGCCGCGGCCGGGCGGCGCGTCGTGGACCGTGCGTACGCCCGCGTCGCCGAGGAGCGTACGGAGCGCGTCGCAGGCGTACGGATCGGCGCCCGCGTCCGCGAGGACGGTGACCTCGGTGCCCAGCCGCACCGGCCGGCCGGACGCCTCGATGCTCTGCGGGCGGGGCCAGACGGCGGGCGCCGGCGCCGGGGCGGCGCGGCCCACGCCGGTCACCCCGGGGATGGGAGGTGCCGCCGCCACGGCCGGTGCGAACGGGCCGAGCAGTCCGCCGATCACGGCGACGGCGAGGGCCGTCGTATGCCTCCTGCGCCCGAACCGCACGCCACTCTCCCTCGTCCCGGCCCTGCGTGGCCTCTCGTCCGCCGTGGCTCCGCGCGCACGAAGGGCCCGCGCGAGAGCCCGCGGGCCGGGGGCCCACGCCCACGTGCCCGCCGATGGGCACCGACCCCACCACCCACGCGGGAGAGTGTCAACGTGCGTGGCCGTTGTGACGGATTTTGCCCGGTGTGTCACGGGGTGCGAGATACCGGTCCCGGCGGGAGACTCGACAGGTGGCTGAAAACTGCCCATACCCGGCATGCGGGGGAACGGATGGTGACCCACGGCGCGTTGTGCTCGTTGTCGTGACGCATACGTCACGTCGACGCCTGCCTTCGCGCCAGTTGGGTAGGCCTGCTGTGTCCTGTTGTCCACGGCCAGGAGGCCACCGTGCCCGCATCCGCGCAGCTTCTGCTCTCCGCCCTCTCCAAACAGGTACCGAGCCCGGCGGGACCCGTCGTGTCCTCCGGTGAACGCCCCACGGCCGGCGCCGCGCCGTGGATGATCAGCGAGCAGCCGCTCGCCCACGTGTCCCACCAGGCCGGCGAGCCCGCGTCCGCCGACGCCGCCCCGCTGACCAGCGAGCCCCCGCTCGCCGACGCCACCCCTCTCACGAGCGAGCCTCCGCTCGCCGCCGTCGCCCCTCTGACCAGCGAGCCGACAGCACCCGGCACCGCGGGGGGCCTGGAGTCGCCAGGAGTCTGAATGGGCTTGTCCCGGCTCGCCGCGCTGCACGGCGTCGCCACCTCCTACTCCCCGTCCGCGGACGTCACGGTGTCGGTGCCCGACGAGACGGTCACGGCCGTCCTCGGCGCCCTGGGCGTCGACGCCGCCACCCCCGCGGACGTGCGGAGGTCCCTCGCCGCGGCCGAGTCGGCGGCGGCCTCCCGGCTGCTCCCGCCGACCGTGGTGGTCTGGTCGGGTGAGCCGGTGCCGCCGGCCCTGGCCGCGCTGCCGCCCGGCGCCACCCTGACGGTCGACCTGGAGCCGTCGGCGGCGGGCACCGCACCGCAACGGCTGCGTATGCGGGTGCCGGAGACGACGGCCCCCGCCGTCAGGGCGTCCGGCGCCCCGGCCTGGTGGACGGAACCACCCCTGGGGGTCCACCGCCTCACCGCCCGCACGCCCGGCCACCGCTACGCCACCGCCACCCTCGTCGTCGCCCCCGACCGCGTACCCCGGCCCCCGGCCCGCACGCACGGATTCCTCGTCCAGCTGTACTCGCTGCTCTCCGCCCGTTCCTGGGGCATGGGAGACCTCGCCGACCTCGCCGACCTCGCGGCCTGGTCGGGGCGCACGCTGGGGACCGGCTTCGTCCAGGTCAACCCGCTGCACGCCGCCGTACCCGGCAGGCCCACCGACCCCTCCCCGTACCGGCCCTCGTCCCGGCGCTTCCCCGACCCCGTCCACCTGCACGTCGAGTCGATCCCCGAGTACGGGCACGTGGCGGAGCCGGGCCGGGCGCTCCTGGACGACCTGCGCCAGCAGGCCGCGGCCCTGCGTGAGGCCGTGCTGAACAAGGGCGCCCTGATCGACCGCGACGCCGTCTGGCAGCTCAAGAGACAGGCGCTGGAGCTCGTCCACCAGGTCCCGCTGACCCCCGGCCGACGGGCCGCCTACTGCGACTTCCTCGCCGCGCAGGGGCAGGCCCTGGAGGACCACGCGCTGTGGTGCGCCCTCGCCGAGGTACACGGCCCCCGATGGCGGGACTGGCCCGCCGGGCTGCGCGACCCGCGCTCCCCCGAGAGCGTCCGCGCCCGCACCGAACTCCTCGGCCGCGTCGACTTCCACTGCCGGCTCGCCTGGCTGACCGACACCCAGCTGGCCACCGCCCAGAGCGCCGCCCGGGAGTCGGGCATGGCCGTCGGGATCGTCCACGACCTCGCCGTCGGCGTCCACCCCGACGGCGCCGACAGCTGGGCGCAGCAGGACGCCTTCGCCCAGGGCATGTCCGTCGGCGCCCCCCCGGACGCCTTCAACGCGCAGGGACAGGACTGGGGGCTGCCCCCGTGGCGCCCCGACGCGCTGGCCGCCTCCGGCTACGCCCCCTACCGCGACCTCCTGCGCGGTCTCCTCGCCCACGCCGGGGCCCTGCGCATCGACCACGTCATGGGGCTGTTCCGGCTCTGGTGGGTCCCCGAGGGCCGCCCGCCCACCGAGGGCACCTACGTCGCCCAGGACGCCGAGGCGATGCTCGCCGTCCTCGTCCTGGAGGCGCGGCGCGGCGGTGCGGTCGTCATAGGGGAGGACCTCGGCACGGTGGAGCCCGGCGTCCGCGAGGCGCTCGCCCGGCGCGGGGTGCTCGGCACCTCCGTGCTCTGGTTCGAACGCGACTGGAGCGGCTCGGGGCGGCCGCTGGCCCCGGAGGAGTGGCGCCAGGACTGCGTGGCCACGGCGACCACCCACGACCTGCCCTCGACCGCCGCCCGGCTCACCGGCGACCACGTGGCGCTCCGCCACCGCCTCGGGCTGCTCACCCGCACCCTGGAGCAGGAACTCGCCGAGGACGCCGCCGACACCGCCGAGTGGCTCGCCTACCTGGACCGGCTGCGGATGCTGCCCGAGGGCGAGCGCGACGAGGAGGCGGCCGTGCGGGCCGTCCACCGCTTCCTGCTGCGCACCCCGGCCCGCATGGCCGGGGTCTGGCTGCCGGACACCGTCGGCGACCGCCGCCCCCAGAACCTCCCGGGCACCTGGGACCAGTACCCCAACTGGCGGCTGCCGATCGCCGACGCGCTGGGCCACCCCGTCACCCTGGAGGAGATCGCCGCCTCGCCCCGGCTGCACCGGCTGATGGACGTCCTGAGACCGGCCGAGTCCCGTACGGCACCCCCGGACGCGCGCCGCTCCTAGGCGTTCGCTACGTTTGCACCGTGGACAAGAAGAACGCTATGCGCGCCGGCGCCGTCGCGGCCGGTACGACGCTGATGATGCTGCTCATGTCGTCCCCCGCCCTCGCGCTCACGCGTGACGACGGTGACGACCCGGGCCCGGGCCTGAGCGTGATGGAGACGCTCGGCCTCTACGTCGCGGCGCCGCTCGTCCTGTTCCTGGCCATCGTGGGCCTGGTCATGGTCCTCGACAAGTCCGAGAAGCAGGCCTGAGCCCCGTCGTCCGGGTCGCCTCGCGACGCCGGGCGACGCTCCCCGCTCGGGCCTGACCCGGGGCCGGGGCAGGCGATGCTCCGCGGTGCGCCGCCGGT
>NZ_JBEXWB010000075.1:0-20987 GCF_040629645.1 Streptomyces sp. NPDC005899
CCGCCCCCGCCCGGCCCCCGGCGGGGCCCCGCCGGCCCCGCGGGGCCGCCGGCCGGTGCCGGGGGGGGGGGGCCCCCCCCCCCCGGGCCGCGCCCCTCCTCGCCGTGTCCCGCGTTACGCGGGCCTCATCCCGCGAGCAGCTTCTTCACCGTGGCAGCCACCCGGCCGCCCTCCGCGAGCCCGGCCACCTTCGGGCCGACGATCTTCATCACGGCGCCCATGGCACGAGGCCCCTCGGCCCCGGCGGCCCTGGCCTCCGCGACGGCCTGCGCCACGATCGCACCCAGCTCCTCGTCGGAGAGCTGCTTCGGCAGGTAGGCGTCCAGGAGCTCCCCCTCGGCCCGCTCCCGCTCGGCCTGCTCGGCCCGGCCGCCCTGCGCGAAGGCCTCGGCCGCCTCACGGCGCTTCTTCGCCTCCCGGGCGATCACCTTCTGCACCTCGTCGTCGGAGAGCTCGCGCGCGGACTTGCCGCTTACCTCTTCCTTCGTGATCGCGGTGAGGGTGAGCCGGAGGGTGGACGAGGTGAGCTCGTCCCGCGCCTTCATGGCCGTGGTGAGGTCTTCCTTGAGCTTGGACTTGAGCGTGGTCATGCGGTGATTGTGACAGGTACGGGGTGCCCGCCGCCCGTCTGTTTTCGTCCCTCCGCACCGGGTCTGCGACGATGGGCACATGCGCGCACGCTACGGAGTACCCCTGAAAGTCACGGCAGTCGGCGCGGCGGTCGGCGCCGCCGGCCTCGCGTACGCGGCCGGGTTCGAGGCCCGTTCGTTCCGTCTGCGACGGATCGCCGTTCCGGTACTCCCGCACGGGGCACGCCCGTTGCGCGTACTCCAGATCTCCGACATCCACATGGTCAGCGGCCAGGGCAAGAAGCGGGCCTGGTTGCAGTCACTGGCGGGGCTGCGCCCGGACTTCGTCGTGAACACCGGCGACAACCTCTCCGACCCCGGCGCCGTGCCCGAGGTGCTCGACGCCCTCGGTCCGCTGATGGAGTTCCCGGGGGTGTACGTCTTCGGCTCCAACGACTACTACGGCCCCAAACTCCGCAACCCGGCCCGCTACCTGCTGGAGAAGGTCCAGGGAAAGCACGGCCTCAACGGCAACGCCCCTGCCGTCGGCGTCGTCCACAACCCGTGGCAGCCGATGCGGGACGCCTTCGACGAGGCGGGCTGGCTGAACCTCTCCAACACGCGCGGCCGCCTCAAGGTGGACGGGCTGGAGATCGGTTTCACCGGCCTGGACGACCCGCACATCAAGAGGGACCGGTACGCGGAGGTCTCCGGAGGCCCCGAGACGGGGGCGGACCTCTCCATCGGCGTGGTGCACGCCCCGTACCTGCGCTCGCTGGACGCCTTCACCTCGGACGGCTATCCGCTGATCCTCGCCGGTCACACCCATGGCGGGCAGCTCTGCATCCCCTTCTACGGGGCCCTCGTCACCAACTGCGACCTGGACACGGACCGGGTGAAGGGACTCTCCCGCCACACGGTCGGCGACAAGCACGCCTATCTCCACGTCTCGGCGGGCTGCGGCACGAACCGCTACACCCCGGTGCGCTTCGCCTGCCCTCCGGAAGCGACGCTGCTGACACTGACACCCCGCGGCTGACCGCCGCCGGCAGCCGGGGGACGGGAGCGAAAAGCGGATTTCGCCTCCGGGCGCCGGTGGGCTAAAGTAATCGATGTCGCCGGGACAATCGGTGGACATCGGGGTGTAGCGCAGCTTGGCAGCGCGCTTCGTTCGGGACGAAGAGGTCGTGGGTTCAAATCCCGCCACCCCGACAGCTGAAACACCAGGTCAGGGGCCTGATCCACTCAGTGGATCAGGCCCCTGACCCGTTTCTGGATCCTTTTCGGGTGTCGGCTGGGTGTGATCTTCCGCAGCGGTCCGGGTCGCTGCGGCACCGTGCCGTGGAGGTAGGTCCCCGCACGGCGGCACGACGGCACGGCCGCCGCCCGGGCGTCACGGCTCCAGGTGGATACCGGCGTCCCGGGCGAGGGCCTGGGCGAGCTCCATCCCACCGGGTCCGCGCACGGTGGCGCCTTTCAGGTGTTCGCCGCCGCCCACATCGGCCATGGTGCAGTTCTCGAAGCGCACCCGCTGCGCCCGTAGGTGGGCGAACTGCGCCCCTGTGAGGTCGCAGCCCGTGAACAGGACGTCGCGCATCTCCGCCCACTGGAAGTCTGCCTGCACAAGGTTGCAGCCCTCGAAGTGGACGCCCTTGAACTTCGAGCGGCGCCAGAGCGACAGGTCGCCGCGGCAGTTCTCGAAGCGGACGTCGTTGAAGTGGCTGCCGCTCCAGGACGAGCCGGTGAGGCGGCTGTGGGCGACGACCGCGCGGACCAGCGAGGTGTCCTCGGCGCGGAACTGCGCGAAGTCGCAGGTGCGGAACGAGGCGTCGGAGAACACCACCTGCCGGGTACGCGTGCCGGTGAAACGGACCGAGGCGAACCGCGCCTGCTCGACCTCGGCCGTGTCGACGTCGAGGCCGGCGAAACTGTCACCGTCGTATGCGACGCCGCGGATCATGGCGTCCTCGGTGAGGCCGTCCTCGCGTCCGGATGGCCGGAGCGCGCCTTTGTCGCGAGGTGCGACCGGGCTCCTGGGACGGGTCGAGATCGCTGAGCGCATGGCGCCGGAGCCTAGCAGTGGCACAGCTCGACAGAGGTACAGCTCGACCGGCGTGGGCAGCACGGCAGGGGGGCACGTACCGGTCCGGTACGTGCCCCCTGCCGTGCGATGGACACGTCCTCAGCCGCGTGCCCGTGTCCGTGCGCTCCGGTACTCACCGGTCCACAACGCGCGAACGAGGAGCGGCGTCCGCCGAGGACGCTGTCGGACCGGTCAGGCGGCGGCGGTCGCGGTCTGCTCGGCGACCTGGCGCAGGACCTCGGTCAGCTGGGTGACCACCTCGGCGTCGTCGGCCGGGTGGAGCTCGGCGAAGCGGGTCACGGAGCCGGGGATGGACAGCTTGACGTCGGCCAGGACCGCGCCGCCGGCGATTCCGACGGCCTTGCGGGCGTCGTCCTGCGCCCAGACGCCGCCGTACTGGCCGAAGGCGGTGCCGACCACGGCTGCCGGCTTCCCGGTCAGGGCGCCGGCGCCGTACGGGCGGGACAGCCAGTCGATGGCGTTCTTGAGGACGGCCGGCATGGTGCCGTTGTACTCGGGCGAGAAGAACAGGAACGCGTCGGCCTGTCCGGCGGCCTCCCGCAGACGGGCGGCAGCAGCCGGAACGCTGCCCTCGACGTCCGTGTCCTCGTTGTAGAACGGCACGTCGGCCAGGCCCTCGAAGATGTCGATGTCGGTGCCCGCGGGCGCGTGCTTGGCGGCGGCTTCGGCGAGCTGTCGGTTGTGGGAACCGGCGCGGAGGCTGCCTACGAGGGCGAGGATGCGAACAGACACGGGGGACTCCTGGGGGCATGGGCAGGGAAGGCAAAGGAAGCGGACCGTAGTCCGTTTACCGTTGTACCACCTAAACGGACCGCGGTCCACATGTGTTCCCCTGGGGCTACCCTGAAGGCATGACCCGTCCCGACCACCAGCCGCCCGGGCCCTCCGGACCCGACGAGACACGGACGTACCTTCCGCTCGTCCCGCTCGGCGAACCCGAGCCGCTGCGGGCTGACGCGGCGCGGAACCGTACCCGGCTGCTGGAAGCCGCCTCGCGCCTCATGGGCGGCTGCGGAGCCGCGAACCTGACCATGGAGGCGGTCGCGGCGGCCGCCGGGGTGGGCAAGGGGACCGTCTTCCGGCGCTTCGGTGACCGTACGGGACTGCTGATCGCACTCCTCGACCACCGGGAGGCGTTGTTGCAGGCCGCCTTCCTCTCCGGGCCGCCGCCCGTGGGCCCGGGTGCCCCCGCCGCCGAGCGGCTGCACGCCTTCGGGCCCGCCGTGATGCGCCACGACCGTGATCACCACGAGCTCATCCTCGCGTCCCGCACCGACCCACTGCGTGCCTACGCCGTCCCGGCGTACCGTCTGCGGCTCAGTCACGTGGCCCTGCTGCTGCGCCAGTTGCGGGTGGAGGGGAACACCGAGCTCCTCGGCCACACCATGCTCGGGTCCATCGACGCGACGCTCGTCCACCACCTCACACGTGATCGGGGCGTGCCGATCGAGGAGTTGGAGCGCGCCTGGCACGATCTGATCACTCGTGTCCAACTGCCCCTGGGCCGCAGGGCCACCTGAACGCCCACGTCGTGGGGTCGAGCGGCCCACCGGCCGGCCCTCACACACTCGCCCTTGCGCGAGGGCTACGCCCGCACCTGGATCAGGGCATGGGTTCCGCCGGTACGCCAGTCGCGACCTGACTCCTCCAGCGTGCTCCACATCCGGGGGCCGAGTCCCACGACGACGTCGGACTTCAGCGTGCGCAGCGCCGCTACCGCTCCGGGGAAGGAGGCCGTACGGTCCGCGAACGGACTGGTCGCGTCCCACAGCCGGTCGCCCACGAGACGGCGGTAGTTGAGGTCGCCCTTCAGGATCGTCACCGTGCCGGCCCGGAGGTCCTGCCGCAGGTCCCCGGGCATGTCCTCGTACGGCAGGGGTGCGCAGAAGAAGGCGTGCGTGCGCACCTCCAGACTCCCGGACCCCATCGCGGCCCAGAGACGTGTGCCGATCGCGCCGGCCTCGCCGGGAGCCCGCATCAGACGGCGCAGGCAGGCGACGGCATCGGCCGTCGTCGCGTCGGAGACGTAGTACGGGTACGGCTTGACGTACAGAACGGCGCGTTCCGCGTGCCCGTGTCCGAGGAGGTGGTCCAGGAGGACCAGATCGGGGATCAGCTCCCGGCCGGTGTTGTCCGCGATCAGAGACACGGTGGCCGGCGCCCCCACCGGGAGCAGTTCCCACAGCAGGGCGCTGTCATCGGCGACCAGGCCCGGCACGGCATCACCGAGCGGCCCGTCCGACGCCGCGCTGAAGCCCAGGTCCGCCCGGTTTCCCCAGAGAGAGGCGTACAGGAGGGCTCGGGCCCGCTCGTCGGCCGGGACAGCGGCGAGGTCGTCCAGGGCGCGCA
Source organism: Streptomyces sp. NPDC005899 (assembly GCF_040629645.1). NCBI lineage: Bacteria > Bacillati > Actinomycetota > Actinomycetes > Kitasatosporales > Streptomycetaceae > Streptomyces > Streptomyces sp. NPDC005899. The sequence continues at coordinate 5,023 of NZ_JBEXWB010000075.1, forward strand.
GTTCGTCGTCCACCGCGTCGTCCCGCAGTTCGAGGTCCTTGAACGGGGCGAAGGGGTCGACTCCCCGCCAGGGGCCGTCGGTGAAGTAGTCGACGGCCGCGAGGAGCCTGCGGTAGAAGTAGCTCTCCGCCCAGAGGAAGGGAGCGTCGAACCAAGGCCGCCCGTAGTGTTCCCGGCCTCGGCACAGCCAGAGTTCCCGGTCCGGGGCATGGGGGCCGAGCGGTTCGACGACCCCCCGCGTGATCTCGGACATCAGGGCGTCGAGGGCGAGATGTTGTCGGGGACCGTACGGAAGCGCCTCGCGTACCCGCCGGATCAGCGCCGGATGGCGCTCGGCCAGCACACCGTGGGCGAACGAGCCGGGCTCACTGCCGGTGATGACCTGTGCGCCGGGACCGTTCGCGTCCCCTGGAGCCTTCTGCTTGTCGCCCATGCCTGCCAGTCTGCCGGGTCGCGACGCGGCGCCGCCCGGTCGCCGCTCCGGCCTCCGACGCCCGGTGCCCTGCCCGGTCGAGGTCCGCGGTGTCCCGGGGGTGATGCTCCCGAAGCGGCTCATGCGCGCCGCGGTACCTGGTTACGATTGTCCCGGCTCAGATGACTTAACCCCAGAAAGGGAACCTGCAACCATGCCGGCCGAGACATTCGAGTTTCAGGTGGAAGCGCGCCAGCTCCTGCAGATGATGATCCATTCGATCTACTCGAACAAGGACGTCTTCCTGCGCGAGCTCATCTCCAATTCTTCGGACGCGCTGGACAAGCTGCGACTGGAAACTCTGCGCGACGACAACCTCGAGGTGGATTCGTCCGACCTCCACATCGCCATCGAGGTCGACAAGGAAAAGCGCACGCTGACCGTCCGCGACAACGGAATCGGCATGTCCCACGACGAAGTCGTGCAGCTGATCGGGACGATCGCCAATTCGGGTACGGCCAAATTCTTGCAGGAATTGAAGGAGGCCAAGGACTCGGCGGCCTCCGAGGAACTCATCGGGCAGTTCGGTGTGGGTTTCTACTCGAGCTTCATGGTGGCGGACGAGGTCACCCTGCTCACCCGTCGCGCGGGTGAGGCCACCGGTACGCGCTGGCAGTCCGACGGCGAGGGCACGTACACGGTCGAGTCCGTCGACGAAGCGCCTCAGGGCACCTCGGTCACGCTGCGGCTGAAGCCGGAGGACACCGAGGACAAGCTGTTCGACTACACGTCTCCCTGGAAGATCCGCGAGATCGTCAAGCGCTACTCCGACTTCATCACCTGGCCGATCCGCATGGAAGCGCAGGCGGCCGGCGAGGACGGCGCCGAGCCGGCGACCGAGACGGTCAACTCGATGAAGGCGCTGTGGGCACGGTCGAAGGACTCCGTGACCGACGACGAGTACAGCGAGCTGTACAAGCACATCAGTCACGACTGGACCGACCCGCTCGAGACCATCCGCATGCAGGCGGAGGGCACCTTCGAGTACCAGGCCCTGCTCTTCCTGCCGTCGCACGCCCCGCAGGACCTGTTCATGCAGGGTCACAAGCGCGGTGTCCAGCTGTATGTGAAGCGCGTCTTCATCATGGACGACTGCGAAGCGCTCATGCCGACGTATCTGCGCTTCGTGAAGGGAGTCGTCGACGCGCAGGACCTTTCGCTGAACGTGTCGCGCGAAATCCTCCAGCAGGACCGCCAGATCGAACTGATGCGGCGCCGGCTGGTGAAGAAGGTCCTCTCGACGGTCAAGGACATGATGTCCGCCTCCCCGGACAAGTACGGGACTTTCTGGAAGGAGTTCGGCCGGGTCCTGAAGGAAGGACTCCTCCAGGACTTCGAGAACAGGGACGCCATTCTCGAGGTCTCGTCCTTCGCCTCCACACAGGACGAGGAAGGACTGACCACCCTGCGCTCGTACGTGGAGCGCATGAAGGAGGGTCAGGAGCAGATCTACTACATGACCGGCGAGTCGCGCGCCGCCATGGAGAGCTCGCCCCACATGGAGGCGTTCCGGGCCAAGGGCCTGGAGGTCCTCCTCCTCACCGACCCGGTCGACGAGGTCTGGGTCCAGTCGGTACCGGAGTTCGACGGCAAGCCGCTGCAGTCGATCGCCAAGGGCGAGGTCGACCTGGACACCGACGAGGAGAAGAAGGAGGTCGAGGCCGAGCGCGAGAAGCAGCAGCAGGAGTACGCCGGCCTGCTGACCTGGATGTCCGAGCAGCTGGGTGAGCAGGTCAAGGAGGTGCGGCTTTCCTCGCGGCTCACGGTCTCACCGGCGTGCATCGTCTCGGACACGCACGATGTCACTCCCGCCCTGGAGAACATGTACCGCGCCATGGGGCAGGAGGTGCCGCAGATCAAGCGGATCCTGGAACTCAACCCCTCCCACGCGCTGATCAGCGGACTGCGCAGGGCTCATGCCGAGCTCGGTACGGAGCAGGATGCCGCCGGCGAACTGGCCGAGACGGCCGAGCTGGTCCACGGACTGGCCCTCCTCTCGGACGGAGGCGAGCTGAGTGACCCCGCACGCTTCAGCAGGCTGATGGCGAGCCGGCTGGAGCGCACGCTGTAGACACACCCGGCACCCCGGTCACTGCGGCCGCCAGAGATCTCTGGCGGCCGCAGTCGTGTGCTGTGCGCGGCCGTGGAGGGCGGACAGCCACAGCACCGCCGACTCGCGGGAAGGAGGCGCCGGGGGCCGCGCCTCTTGTCCGGCGCGCTTCGCCGACTGCCGTGGCCGGCGTCCGAGGGACGGTGCCGACGTCCGAGGGACGGTGCCGGCGTCCGAGGGGCGGTGCCGGCGTCCGAGCGGCGTGTGGTCTGCATCCGAGGGGTGGGCAGCGGTCTCTATCCGGGACCCGCTGCCCAGCCCTGGGGTCCGAGACCTGACAATCACTCAGTGTGGTGATCGCCGTGCCGCTACAGGCTCGGATTTCACCCGCCAGAGGTCCGCTCAGAGGTTTACCCGCATGCGTAGCCACATCATCCGAACGCCTCTTCGAGCATATGAGAAGACTTCTCCCCGGGTCGTCACCGGCGGGTCCACGAGCTGCTAAAAACGTTGCTGGCTCTACGAACTTCCCACCCGCCCACCACACTTCGAAGGGCTGACAGACATGTCAGTACGTTCCTTCCGGGCCTCCCTCTGCACCTTCGCCATCGGCGTCACGGCCGTACTCGGCCTGGCACAGCCGGCCGCCGCGTCCGGCGGCGACTATGTCGCTCTCGGTGACTCCTACTCGTCCGGTGTCGGTGCCGGCGGCTACATCTCCGAGAGCGGCGACTGCAAGCGCAGCACCAACGCGTACCCGTACCTCTGGGCGGCGGCGAACTCCCCGTCCTCCTTCGCCTTCGTCGCCTGCTCGGGCGCGACGACGGCGGGCGTGGCCGCCGGTCAACTGGGCGCGCTCGGACCGTCGACGACGCTCGTCAGCATCACCGCGGGCGGCAACGACATCGGTTTCGCGGATGTCATGCAGACGTGCGTGCTGCGGAGCGAGGCCGCCTGCGTGGACCGGGTCGACGCCGCCGTCGCACAGATGCGGACCACGCTGCCGGGCAACCTCGACTCGCTCTACGACAGCATCCACGCACGCTCACCGCAGGCCCTCGTGGTGGTGCTGGGCTACCCCCGCTTCTACCGGCTGTCCGGCAGTTGCGTCGCCGGGCTCACCGAGAAGGAACGCGGCGCCGTCAACGACGCCTCCGGCGTCCTCAACGGGGTGCTCGCCAAACGAGCGGCCGATCACGGGTTCGCCTTCTCCGGCGTGGTGGACGAGTTCACCGGCCACGAACTCTGCTCCGGCGACGCGTGGCTCCACAGCGTGACCGTCCCGATCACCAACTCCTACCACCCGAAGGCGATCGGGCAGTCGAACGGATACCTGCCCGCGTTCCGCTCCGCGGTCTGACGCGCGGGGGCCCCGGCGCACCGAGGCCCCCGTCCCTCAGTCGCCGACCGGCCGCGACGCCTTGACGGAGTACATCATCGGAATGCGCGGCCGGTTCGCCGGTGGGCGGTAGTAACCGTCCGCGTGTCGTTCGAGGGACGCGTACCGCGCGACGATCGACGCGTCGTGTTCGTGCAGGAACTCGATACGCAGCCCGGCCCCTGCCAGCGCCGAGACGACCTCGCCGACCGGATGCTGCCATTCGACACTGCGGTTGTGGACGGTGGCGGCGCCGACGTCCGCGTACGTGCCCGGCGTCTCGTCCACCCACGGGTCCCGGCTGAAGTAGTCGTGAGTGACCGTCGAGCCGGTCTCGTCGTCCAGGCACTCGGACAGCGGGTGGAACTCGGCGAGGTAGAGGAATCCGCCCGGCGCGACCAGCGAAGCGGCGGTCTCCGCCCAGCGGTCGAGGTCCGGCAGCCAGTTGAGGGCGCCGGTCCCGGTGTACACGATGTCGTAACCCGAGTCCGGCACCGCGTCGGCCGCGTCGTACACGTCCGCGGCCACGAACGCCGCCCGGTCCGGCCGCAGGTCCAGGGCCCGGGCCAGTCCGCGCGCCGTTTCGACGGCAGGCTCGGAGAAGTCCAGGCCGACGACGTGCGCGGCTCCGCGACGAGCCCAGGAGAGGGTGTCGAGCCCGATGTGGCACTGCAGGTGCAGCAGCGTCCGGCCGGTCACATCGCCGACCTCCGCGAGTTCGAAGTCGCGCAGGGAGTCCGTGCCGGAACGGAACGCATCCAGGTCGTAGAAGGCACTGGAGGCGTGGATGGCCACGCGCTCGTCCCAGCGCGCACGGTTTGCCTCGTACCAGTCGTCGGGGGTCGGTGCGTACATACCCGGGAAAGTACCCACAGGGCGGAGGCGGCCGCCAACTGTTATCCACAGGCGGCTCGGTTTCGCGGTGACCACCACTCGCCCGGCATCGGGTTGTCCACAGGTCGCCCGGCATCGGATCCGCATCGGGTTGGATGGGGTCATGAGCGACACAGAGAACGACGCGTCCGTAGCGCAGGGGCTGCCGGTGGACGGGGGTCCGCTGCCCGGTGGGGCCCAGCCCCCGGCGTGGGAGCAGCGTTTCCGGGCCCCCCGCGTGTCCCTGCCCGACTGGGCCGAGGACGCGCCCGACCGCGCGCTCTTCGTCTCCAACGCCACCGGCACCTACGAGCTGTACGCGTGGGACCGGACGTCCGGCAGGCAGCGCCAGGTCACGGACCGGCCCAACGGGACCACCGACGGCGTGCTGGCCCCCGACGGTGAGGCGATCTGGTGGTTCGCCGACACCGACGGCGACGAGTTCGGTGTGTGGATGCGCCAGCCCTTCGAGGGCGGCGCCGACGAGCCTGCCGCGCCGGGGCTCGAGCCGTCCTATCCGGCAGGACTCGCGATCGGACGGGACGGTACCGCCGTGATCGGGCGGTCCACGGACGAGGAGGGCACCACGGTGCACGTGGTGCGCCCCGGGGCGGAGCCGGTGGAGATCTACCGGCACCGGGAGTCGGCCGGAGTGGGCGACCTGTCGCACGACGGCACCCTCATCGCGATCGAGCACACGGAGCACGGCGACGCGATGCACTCCGCGCTGCGCGTGGTGCGCCTGGACGGCTCGACGGTCGCAGAGCTGGACGACACCGAGGGCGGCACGAAGGACCTGGGCCTGTCGGTACTGGGCTTCGCCCCGGTCGCGGGAGACCACCGGCTGCTCGTCGGGCACCAGCGGCGCGGGCGGTGGGAGCCGATGATCTGGGACCCGGTCGCGGGAACCCTGACGGACCTCGCGGTGGACCTTCCCGGAGACGCCGGCGCCGAGTGGTACCCGGACGGGTCCGCGCTGCTCCTCCAGCACAGCTTCGAGGCCCGCAGCGAGCTGTGGCGGTACGAGCCGGGCGCACCGGCGCCGGCGCGCGTGGAAACTCCCGCCGGCACGGTCTCGGGCGCCACCGCCCGCCCCGACGGCACGGTGGAGTTCCTGTGGTCCTCGGCCGCGCAACCGCCCGCCGTGCGGTCGACGTCGGGCGGTGTCGTCCTCGACCCGCCGGGAGCGAAGGCGCCCGCCTCCGTGCCGGTGCGGGACGCCTGGGTGGAGGGTCCCGGGGGACGTGTCCACGCCCTGGTGCAGACACCGGCCACCGGCGTCGGCCCGTTCCCCACGGTGTTCGAGATACACGGCGGGCCGACCTGGCACGACAGCGACGCCTTCGCGTCCGGTCCGGCGGCGTGGGTGGACCACGGCTTCGCCGTGGTCCGCGTCAACTACCGGGGCTCGACCGGTTACGGCCGTGCCTGGACGGACGCGCTCAAGCACCGGGTCGGGCTGATCGAGCTGGAGGACATCGCGGCGGTGCGGGACTGGGCGATCACGTCGGGGCTCGCGGATCCGGCACGGCTGGTTCTGGCAGGTGGCTCCTGGGGCGGTTACCTGACCCTGCTCGGGCTCGGCACGCAACCGGACTCCTGGGCACTCGGGCTGGCCGCGGTCCCGGTCGCCGATTACGTCACCGCCTACCAGGACGAGATGGAGGCGCTGAAGGCCATGGACCGGACGCTGCTGGGCGGGACACCGGAGGAGGTACCGGAGCGGTTCGCCGCATCGTCACCCCTGACCTACGTGGACGCGGTGCGGGCACCGGTCTACATCTCGGCCGGCGTCAACGACCCGCGCTGTCCGATCCGCCAGGTGGAGAACTACGTGGACCGGCTCGCCGCACGCGGTGCCGTCCACGAGGTGTACCGGTACGACGCCGGTCACGGTTCCCTCGTCGTCGAGGAGAGGATCAAACAGGTCCGGCTGGAGCTGGACTTCGCCCTGAGACACCTGGGCCGGACCGGGGCATAGGGACCGCCCCGGCCGGGGCGGGCGCCGAGCCGCCAGGCGATCCGCCGGCGGCTGGGGCGGCACGGCGTGAGGCACGGATAAATAGGGCACCCCGCCCACGGCCATCGGAACGGGAAACCGTACCGTGGGGGGGTGTACCGGTTCCTGCTGACCCCGCGGTGGTGGGGGATCAACCTCTTCGTCGTGCTGGCGATCCCGTTCTGCGTGTTCATGGGCACGTGGCAGCTCGGCCGCTTCGAGGACCGCGTGCAGTCGCACGAGCAGGCCGAGAAGCAGCCCGCCCCCGGGACCCGGGCCGCCGAGCCGCTCGACGATCTGTTGCCCGTGAGCACGGAGACCTCCGGCCGCCCGGCTGTGGCCACGGGTACCTACTCCGACCAGTTCCTGGTGCCCGGGCGTGAGTTGGACGATCGCAGCGGCTTCTACGTGCTGGATCTGCTGCGCACCGACAGTGGAAAGGCACTTCCGGTCGTACGGGGCTGGCTGCCCGGGGCGCCTGGTGGCACCGAGGTACCCCCGGCGCCCCCCGGCAAGGTCACCGTGACCGGCGACCTACAGGCGTCCGAGAATTCCAGCAGCGACGGCGTCGACCTCAGGGGAGGGCTCCCCAAGGGTCAGCTCGGCATGATCAGCGCCGCGTCGCTGGTCAATCTCGTCCCGTACGACGTCTACGACGCCTGGGTCACCCTGACGGAGCCCGAGACGGGCGGCACGAGCGGCGGCATGCGGCCGGTGCCCGCCGCGGCGGCACAGGGCAGCGGGTTGGACCTCAAGGCGTTCCAGAACCTCGGCTACACCGGCGAGTGGTTCGTCTTCGCCGGTTTCGTGCTGTTCATGTGGTTCCGGCTCATGCGCCGCGAGGCGGAGGCCGCGCGGGACGTGGAGCTGGGGCTCGCGGCCGACGCCGACTGAGGCCGGCTCCCGGCCCCGCCTCTCCGTCGGCCCCCGGCTCCCGGCCCCGCCTCTCCGCCGGCCCCCGGCTCCCGGAAGCGCAGCCGACGCCGCTCCGGGCGGGCGGCGAAGCGAGCCGCCCGAGCACCTTCCCCGGACGTTGCCCGCTCTCCTGGGCCGCCGGCGCGAGTGCTGTGCCTGCCCGGACGCCCGAGCGCCCTGCCCCGGCTTCCCGCACGCCCCGATTCCGGGACGCCGGACGCCTGGACGCCGGACGCCTGGACGCCGGACGCCTGGACGCCGGACGCCCGGGCGCGGGATCGTGGTTACGACGGGGGCAGCACGCCCGTCCGGTAGATCGTGCCGGAGCAGGCGTGCGTGATCGTGGTCTCCGCCGTCGGCGCCCCCGCCTCGGGGGTGTGGGTGACCGCCACGCTGCCGTCCGCCGGCCCTTCGTCCGCGCTGCCGAACTGCGGCGCCGTGTCCGTCGAGCCCGCGGCGGCCCCACCGTCGGCTTCGCCACCGCCGGTGCCCCCGCTACCGTCGCCCGCCGTGGGCTCCGGGCTGGGCGTGCCCCCGGTGGTCGGGCAGGTGTCCGACGGCACCCAGGCGAACCGCACCTCGTACGCCATGGCCGGCTGCAGGAGGACCGTCCCCGGCTCCAGCGACGGATCGGGCAGCCCCGCCGCCGGGTCACCGGCGGTGTGCTGGACCACGGTGATCTTCTGGCGGTCGGCGGCACCGGTCGTGCGGACGCCGACCGTGCCGTTGCTGTTCACGGAGCAGACCTTGCCGGACACGTTGGCGATCCTGAAGGAGCCGTACACCGTGCCGTCGGCCTCGGCCGTCTGCAACTCGGCGGACACGACACCGAGCTGACCCGGGTCGCACGCCGGCATGTCCGCCGCCTCGGGATCCGGGTCGTCGTCGACACCGCCGGTCCCGCTTCCCTCGGTCCGGGAACCGGCATCCTGGGACGGTGCCGCGGAGCCACCGGCGGCGTCCTCCCCACCCTCGCTCGCCCGGTCGGCGGGGCCGGTCGTTCGCTCGCCCGTGGCCTCGGCGCCCGCGTCGTCCCCGCTGCCGCCCTGTGCCTGCTGGCCGTGGCCGGCGATGGCCGGATTGGCGGCCGCCGATCCGTCCGAGTTCGCCACGTGGACGAACGCGGGCACGGCCGTGCCGATCAGCAGGGCAGCGGCCGCTGCGCCCACCACTCCCTGGCGGCGCCTGGCGCGCCGCGCCGGTACCGCCCGCTGCAGGTGTTCGAGGGTGCCGTCGCCGGGTTCGATCCCCTGGACCGCCCCGCGCAGCATGCGGCGGAGCGCGACCTCGTCCGGATGCTCGTTCCCGCCCGGCGTACCGTCCGCTCCGGCTCCGGCGCCCCCCTGGAAGAGCGCGGTCAGCGTGCCGCCTTCGATGCCCGGAGCGCCGTCTCCGGCCCCGGGACCCGGCAGACCCGCGGACGGTTCGCTCACCGCCGCGCGCTCGGCCGCCTCCGCGGCTTCCTCCCCGCCCTCGGCGGCCGCCGCGGTGTGTCCCGCACCGACCACCGTGCCACCTGGGGCACTTGGAGCGCCTGGGGTACCCGTGGCACCTGGAGCGCCCGGATCACCTGGGGCGCCTGGGGCGCCTTCCGCACCGTCACCCGAGCCGTCGCCCGAGCCGTTGTCCTGCTCCTGTTCGCCGTCCTGTACGGGATCGGTGTTCGCTGTGCTCTCCGGCCCGTGGTTCACAATTCCGTTTCCAGTCCGGTCATCGTCGTGCCTGTGCTCGGGCCCGCTCATGTCTGCGCCTCCATGACGACGCGCAGTGCCGCGATGCCCCGGGAGCCGTATGCCTTCACCGAACCGAGCGATATGCCCAGCGTCTCGGCGACCTGCACCTCCGTCATGTCCGAGAAGTACCGCAGCACCAGGACCTCGCGCTGGCGTCGTTGCAGCCCTTTCATCGCCTTGATCAGCGCGTCCCTCTCCAACTGGTCGTACGCCCCCTCCTCGGCGCTCGCCATGTCCGGCATGGGCTTGGAGAGCAGCTTCAGGCCGAGGATGCGGCGGCGCAGCGCGGAGCGGGAGAGGTTGACGACGGTCTGGCGGAGGTAGGCGAGGGTCTTCTCCGGGTCACGCACCCGGTTGCGCGCCGAGTGCACCCTGATGAACGCCTCCTGCACCACGTCCTCGCAGGACGCCGTGTCGTCCAGCAGGAGTGCCGCGAGGCCCAGCAGTGAGCGGTAGTGGGCGCGGTAGGTCTCGGTGAGATGGTCGACCGTGGTTCCCGCCGCCACCGTGCCCTCAGCGCCCTCGCGCTGCGAGGGCAGCCGGGTGGACCGCGCAGCCGGCATGGGCGCGATCACCGGCATGCCGCCGGCCGCGCGGGGCCGCCGGAGCGGGCGCACCGAAGCGCCGCGCAACGGGCCCACCACTGTGATGTCGAGAACCTCTGCCACGCCAGTTGGACACGCTGCCCCCCGTCAGGGTTGTACGCGTACGGCACCGCGTTCGATGCTGTGCGACATGCCCTCATTCGTACCTGCTCTTCCCGAATACCCCGAAAACGCATCCAACCGCGCAAGAAGTGACGGCATAGACGCGCCGCATCCGACGAGCGGTTGCAGGAGGTCAGGAGATCATCGTCGGATACGGGAACGCCCCAGCTCAAGGGGATCGGACCTGCGATTTACCCACAGCGCGCACACAGATCCTACAAAAGAGGTTCGATCAATCCCGTGGAAATTCCCTGGCCAGGGTCTCGGCGATCTGGGCGACATTGAGAGCCGCACCTTTTCGCAGATTATCTCCGCAGATGAACATGTCGACGGCGTACGGGTCGTCGAGTGACTGCCGGACACGGCCCACCCACGTCGGATCGGTGCCCACGACATCGGACGGCGTGGGGAACTCGCCGTCCGCCGGGCGGTCGAAGAGCACCACCCCTGGAGCGGTCGCCAGGACCTCGTGCGCGCGGTCCACCGCCACCTCGTTCTCGAAGCGGGCGTGCACCGACATGGAGTGCGTCGCGACGACGGGTACGTAGACGCAGGTCGCCGTCACTCTGAGGCCGGGCAGGCCCAGTACCTTCCGGCACTCCGCGCGGATCGCCAGTTCCTCGGACGACCAGCCGTCCCCGGCGTCCTCACCGGCCCACGGCACGACGTTGAGTGCCACCGGCGCGGCGAAGGGGCTCTTCTCCCCGTCCCCCAGCGCCCGCCGTACGTCACCGGGGCGCGTACCCAGTTCGGTACCGGCCACCAGAGAGAGCTGCTCCCGGAGCGCGGCGACGCCGTCGCGGCCGGCGCCGCTGACCGCCTGGTAGGAGGAGACGACGAGTTCCTGGAGCCCGAACTCCGCGTGCAGCGCGCCGACCGCGACGATCAGCGAGAGCGTCGTGCAGTTCGGGGACGCGACGATGCCGCGCGGCCTCAGCCGCGCGGCATGGGGGTTGATCTCCGGGACGACCAGCGGAACGTCCTCGTCCAGACGGAACGCCGCCGAGTCGTCCACGACCACGGCTCCCGCGGCGGCGGCGACGGGTGCCCACCGCGCGGACACCTCGTCCGGCACCAGGAACAGGGCCACGTCCACTCCGTCGAACACGCCCTCGGTGAGCGGAAGGACCTCGGCCTCCTCCCCGCGCACGGCCAGCTTGCGGCCCGCGGCGCGTGGGGAGGCGATCAGTCTCACCTCGCCCCAGACATCCGCGTGCTGCGAGATGATCTGGAGCATCACGCCGCCCTTCGCCCCGGTCGCTCCGACGACCGCGAGCGAGGGACGGCGCCGTGTCATCGGCCGGTGCCTCCGTAGACGACGGCCTCGTCGGAGTCGCTGTCGAGGCCGAAGGCGCTGTGCACGGCACGCACGGCCTCGTTGACGTCGTCGACACGGGTGACCACCGAGATGCGGATCTCGGACGTCGAGATCAGCTCGATGTTCACACCGACGTTGGACAGCGCCTCGAAGAAGCCCGCCGTGACGCCGGGGTTGGTCTTCATGCCCGCGCCGACGAGGGAGATCTTCGCGATCTGGTCGTCGTAGCGCAGGGACTCGAAGCCGATGCCGGCGCGGTTGCGCTCCAGCGCGTCGATCGCCTTGCGGCCTTCCGCCTTGGGCAGCGTGAAGGTGATGTCCGTGAGACCGGTCGAGGCGGCGGAGACGTTCTGCACCACCATGTCCATGTTGATCTCCGCGTCCGCGATCGCGCGGAAGATCGCGGCGGCCTCACCCGGCTTGTCGGGCACGCCGACGACCGTGACCTTGGCCTCGGAGACGTCGTGGGCGACTCCGGAGATGATGGCGTGCTCCACCTGCTGGTCCCCTTGCGGCTCGTTGCTGACCCAGGTGCCGCGCAGTCCGGAGAAGGACGAGCGGACGTGGATCGGGATGTTGTAACGGCGTGCGTACTCCACGCAGCGGTGCAGCAGCACCTTGGAACCGGACGCGGCCAGCTCCAGCATGTCCTCGAAGGAGATCCAGTCGATCTTCCGGGCCTTCTTCACGACCCGGGGGTCGGCGGTGAAGACGCCGTCCACGTCGGTGTAGATCTCGCAGACCTCGGCGTCCAGCGCGGCGGCCAGCGCGACGGCGGTGGTGTCGGAGCCTCCGCGCCCGAGGGTGGTGATGTTCTTGCCCTCCTGGCTCACACCCTGGAACCCGGCGACGATGGCGATGTTGCCCTCGTCGATGGAGGTCCGGATGCGGCCCGGCGTGACATCGATGATGCGCGCTTTGTTGTGGACCGAGTCGGTGATGACGCCGGCCTGGCTGCCCGTGAACGACTGGGCCTCGTGGCCCAGGTTCTTGATCGCCATGGCCAGCAGGGCCATGGAGATCCGCTCTCCGGCGGTCAGCAGCATGTCGAACTCGCGCCCGGCAGGCATCGGTGACACCTGCTCGGCAAGATCGATCAACTCGTCCGTCGTGTCGCCCATCGCGGATACCACGACAACCACCTGGTGGCCGTTCTTCTTGGCATCGACGACTCGCTTGGCGACGCGCTTGATGCCCTCGGCATCGGCTACGGAGGAGCCTCCGTACTTCTGCACGACAAGGCCCACGTGCGCTCCTCGCTCAATAATGGTGCGGTCGGCTCAGTCTAACGAGCAGCCTGGAATAGACCCGTCTTCACCAGATGGTGAGATGTCCCGCTCACCACCTGGTCCGGCGGATCGTTCCGGACTGCTCGTACCCTGCTGGTGCCCACTCCGCTTGGCGGGCACGCCTTTTGTGTCTCAGGACACAGCAGCCACAGCAGCCACAACGAGACAGCGGGACAGGACACGGGCGGGCGCCGCTGGGCCGGGCGAGGGGCCGGTCCGCCGCCCGGCGGCCTGCGGACCCGGCTTACAGAACCGGCCGCATGCCCAGCGGGCCCGCGATCTCCTCCGCCATCACCCGGCCCGCCTCCTCGGCCAGGTCGCCCTCGCTCGGGTCCTGGTCCGTGTCCAGGCCGTCGAGCTCCTGGAGGGGCTGGTTGAGCCGGATGTGGGCGATCAGCGACTGGAGGGCGCGCAGGGCCGCCGAGGCGGTGGACCCCCAGTTGGAGAAGTAGGAGAACTGCCACCACCACATGGCTTCGGCCGTGCGGTCCGCCTCGTAGTGGGCCAGTCCGTGGCTCAGGTCCGTGACGAGGTCGGCCAGGTCGTCGGAGATGCGGTGCGGGACCGGCGGCTTGCGCGGCTCGTAGGGGTCGAAGACCTCGGAGTAGACGTCGATCGGCTCCAGGAGGACGGCGAAGCGCTCGCGCAGGCCGTCGGCGTCCGGTTCGGCGCCCAGGTCCGGCTCGTAGCGCTCGTCCGGAATGATGTCCTCGTACGCGCCGAGCCTGCCGCCGGCCAGCAGGAGCTGCGAGACCTGGAGGAGCAGCACGGGGACGGCTTCCTCCGGCTCCTCGGCCTTGGACACCTCGGTGACCGCGACGATGAACGTCTTGATCTGGTCCGCGATCTGGACGGCGAAGTCGTCCGGATCCTGCGTGACGGAGTTCAGCGTGGCGTCAGACATCGAGGGGACCTCCCGTGGGCACGGTCGCGAACGGTGGGTAGAACATAACGTCGCCGAGCGTAAAGCTGACATCAACGTCCGGATCATGGCCCGCCGAGCGGCGCCGGCCGCCCGTCACCGGGCACCCCGCCGCGCTGTCCCCGCCGTACTCCGCCGGGTCACACATCGAGCAGTCGCCTCCCCTCGAACGCACGGCCGAGGGTGACCTCGTCCGCGTATTCCAGGTCGCCGCCCACCGGCAGGCCGCTGGCCAGACGCGTCACCCGCAGGCCCATCGGCTTGACCATGCGGGCGAGGTAGGTGGCGGTGGCCTCACCCTCGAGGTTCGGGTCGGTCGCCAGGATGAGCTCCGTGATGGAGCCGTCCGCCAGGCGGGCCAGCAGCTCCCTGATGCGCAGGTCGTCGGGGCCGACGCCCTCGATCGGGCTGATGGCGCCGCCGAGCACGTGGTAGCGGCCCCGGAACTCACGGGTGCGCTCGATCGCGACGACGTCCTTGGGTTCCTCGACCACGCAGATGACCGTCCGGTCGCGGCGCGCGTCCCGGCAGATCCCGCACTGCTCCTGCTGGGCGACGTTTCCGCAGACCTCGCAGAAGCGCACCTTGTCCTTGACCTCGAGGAGCGCGTGCGCGAGACGGCGCACGTCCGTGGACTCGGCCTGCAGGATGTGGAAGGCGATCCGCTGCGCGCTCTTGGGGCCGACGCCGGGCAGCCTGCCCAGTTCGTCGATGAGCTCCTGAACCACGCCTTCGTACAACGGAACGCCTTTCCTTATTCCTGCCCGTACCGTAGCCGGTACGCCCGGGTAGCTGTAGGGGTCAGAACGGGAGGCCCGGCATACCGCCCAGGCCCTGGGTCAGCGGGCCCAGCTTCTGCTGCTGGAGCTGCTGCGCGTTCTCGTTCGCCGCCTGCACCGCGGCGACCACGAGGTCGGCGAGCGTCTCGGTGTCCTCCGGGTCCACGGCCTTCGGGTCGATCACGAGGGACCGCAGCTCGCCGGACCCGGTCACGGTGGCCTTCACCAGGCCACCGCCCGCCTGCCCGTCGACCTCGGTCCTGGCGAGTTCCTCCTGGGCCTCGGCGAGGTCCTGCTGCATCTTCTGGGCCTGCTGGAGCAGCTGCTGCATGTTGGGCTGGCCACCACCGGGAATCACGGTCACTCCTGGCACATCGTCGACGGATTGTTTCGGTACGCCGAGCCTACGTGTTCACCGGACGCCGCGCTCCACCCGTCGGGACCAACTCTTTCGGGTGAGATCTGGAAAGCGTCTCCCGTGCTCCTATACCTGACCAGAGGCCGTGTGCACGCGGGCATCCCGCGATTCCGACCCCACCGCCCACCATTCGGCGGTAGGAAGAGGATGCGTATCCGTACGCACCCGCACACCGCAGGTAACGCAGAGTTACGCGGACGGGGCCGAGTCATATGCCGGTTCCGCCCCGTCCGTGTCCGAGAACCGTGCCGAGCCGCGTCGATACGCGCCGAACGCAGAGTGCAGAGGAGTGCCCCGGTGAGTCAGCCGGAGATGCAGCCCGAGGGGCCGCCCCGCAAGGAGTCCGGCGCGGGATCCGGTGCGGATACCGGAACGGAGCGGTCCGGTTCTCGCTACGGTACGGGCCCCCAGGACCTGACCGGCCGCGCCTTCCCTCTGGGTGACTGGGGTGAACCCGCCGAACGGCTCGACGAGCTGTACCGGTGGGTCGAGGGGGGCGCCCTGCGCACGGCCGAGTGGTATCTCCAGGACCGGGTCCGCAAGCGGCGGACGGCCAGGCTGCTCCGCCTCGGGACGGCGGCCGGGGTGGTCGCCGGGGTGGCTCTCCCGCTCCTCGACCTGACCGGCGGCCTGGCGGGGTCGGCCGTGTGGGGTTACCTCTCGCTGCTGCTCGGCGCCGCGTCCATGGCGTGTGACCGGTACTTCGGTCTGACCTCCGGCTGGATAAGGAACCTGGCGACGGCGCAGGCGGTGCAGCGGCGGTTGCAGGGGCTCCAGTTCGACTGGGCCTCCGAGTGCGTACGGGAGATGCTCGGCCCGGCCGAGGGCACGGCCAGCGAGGCCGCGGAGCGGTGCCTGGGTGTGCTGCGCCGGTTCTCCGAGGACGTCACCGAGCTCGTCCGCATGGAGACCGCGGACTGGATGGTGGAGTTCCGGGCCGGCCCCGCGCCCATGGGCATGCAGTCGCTCGTGTCCGGGGCGGTCGGCGGCCGGCCGGAGCAGGGCGCTCACCCCGGCCGGCTGACCATGCCGGCGGTCGCCCGGCCGAACATGCCGCGGCAGCGGCCTCCGGAACCGCCCCGGTGACCGGAAGGCCGGGGGCTCCATCGGCC
>NZ_JBEXWB010000076.1:0-20852 GCF_040629645.1 Streptomyces sp. NPDC005899
CGCCGCCGGGCGGGCGGCGGGTGCGGCGACGACGGCCCGGGTCCGAAGGGGCCCGGGCCGTGTCCGGCCTAGCGGCGGCCCAGTCCGCGGTCGACGGCGGTGATCAGCTCGCCGTCCTCCGTGTCCCCGTCCAGTGACCAGAACATCGCGCCACCGAGGCCGCGGTCGCGGATGTAGGAGGTCTTGGCGCGGAGCACCTGCGGATCGTCGTACGTCCACAGGGTCGTGCCGTCGAACAGCCAGGCGTGGCCGTTGCGCCTGTCCCGGTGCACCGTGTAACGCCCGGAGTCGGCCAGCTTCTTGAGCGCCTTGTAGTCCTCGTAACCGGCGGCGTAGGTGGCCGGTGCGGGGGCCGCGGCCGGCTGCCCGAGGCCGTCGCCTCCGCCGGTGACGCCGGTCCAGCCCTGACCGTAGAACGGCATGCCCACCACCAGCTTGCGGGCGGGGGCGCCCCGCCGGACCCAGTCGCGTACCGTCCCGTCGACGCTGAAGTCGCCCTTCGCGTACAGCGCGGACTGCTGCGCGGTGGCGGCCTCGCCGGAGACGTGGAAGTCGTAGCCCTGGAGGTTGACGAAGTCGAAGTCCCGCATGATGCGGCGCACGTCGAAGCCCGCGTCGATCTTCTCCGGAGCCGTCGGGACGAACGCCGACAGCTCGTAGTGCCGCGGCCCGCCCTTACCGCCGCGCCGGCTCTTCGCGTAGGCGTCGAGCTGGGTGCGGAACTCGTGCACCAGGGCGGTGAAGTTCCTCTTGTCCTCGGGGCGGTACACCGTGTCGGTGTCCCCGGCGGAGCCGGGCCACTCCCAGTCGATGTCGATGCCGTCGAAGAGGCCGGCGGCGGCGCCCGGGCCGCCGCGGGCACCGTCCACCGGCAGGTTGCCCTTGATGTACAGGTCGATGCAGGACGAGACGAGGGCCTTGCGGGAGGCCGCGGTGCGGGCGGCGTCGGAGAAGTGGGTGGACCAGCTCCAGCCGCCCAGCGAGATCATCACCTTGAGGCCGGGGTGTGCGGCCTTCAGCTCGCGCAGCTGGTTGAAGTTGCCCGCCAGGGGCTGGGTGTCGGTGTCGGCGACACCGTCCACCGACCCGGCGGCGTCGAGCGGGCGGGCGTAGTCGGCCCAGGCGTCGGCTTCGCCGGGCACGTTGCCGGTGAAGCACTTCCCTTCGGCGCTG
Organism: Streptomyces sp. NPDC005899; assembly: GCF_040629645.1. Lineage (NCBI taxonomy): Bacteria > Bacillati > Actinomycetota > Actinomycetes > Kitasatosporales > Streptomycetaceae > Streptomyces > Streptomyces sp. NPDC005899. The sequence goes on from NZ_JBEXWB010000076.1 coordinate 1,174, forward strand.
ACGTTGCCGAAGGCGTAGTTCACGTGGGTCAGCTTGGCGGCCGTGCCGCTCGTCTCCAGGTCCTTGACCTGGAAGTCGCGCCCGTAGACGCCCCATTGCGTGAAGTAGCCGACGGTCCTGTAGGCGCGCTCGTGGTGGCCCCCACGGCGGTCCGCGCCGTGGCCGGAGTCGGCCGAGGACGCGGGGGCGAGACCGGCCAGCAGCGTAAGGGCGCAGGCGGCGGTGGTGAGTCCGGACAGTGTTCTTCGGCGCATGGGGGCTCGTTCCTGTGCGTGATCCGGTACGGGAGGGACAGCGGGAGCCGTGCTGTGCACTGGGAAGCTATTGGTCTGGACCAAACCTGGTCAATAGCTCGTTGACGCTTCGTCGGGGTACTTGTGCTGGTCGGCGCCGAACCATCACTTCGAGTGAGCCTTTGGCCCGTGCTTGCGGAGTTCAACTCACGGTTGTCACGCTGTTGCTGTCTGTCAACCTGTTGGGAGTGGCCTGTGCCTTTCGGTGAGCAGCCCGCCTATCTGCGCGTGGCGAGCGACCTCAGGAAGAAGATCGTGGACGGGGCGCTGCCGCCCCGCACGCGTCTGCCGTCCCAGGCCCGCATCCGTCAGGAGTACGGGGTGTCGGACACGGTCGCCCTGGAAGCGCGCAAGGTGCTGATGGCCGAAGGGCTGGTGGAGGGGCGGTCGGGATCGGGCACCTACGTGCGCGAGCGCCCGGTCCCGCGCCGCATCGCGCGCTCCGGCTACCGCCCGGAGAGCGGGACCGACCCCTTCCGCCAGGAGCAGACGGCGCAGGGCGTGCGGGGCACCTGGGAGTCCCGCAGCGAGCAGGAGGAGGCCGGCCCCGAGACCGCCGAGCGTCTCGGCGTCGAGCCGGGGGAGCGGGTCATGCGCACCCGGTACGTGTTCCGGGAGGCCGGCGAGCCGATGATGCTCTCCACCTCGTGGGAGCCGCTGGCCGTCACGGGGCGCACGCCGGTGATGCTGCCGGAGGAGGGGCCGCTGGGCGGCTGCGGTGTGGTGGAGAGGATGGCGGCGATCGACATCGTCGTGGACAACGTGGCGGAGGAGGTCGGCGCGCGCCCGGGACTGGCGGATGAGCTCATGGCGCTCGGCGGGGTCCCCGGCCATGTGGTCATGGTGATCCGGCGTACGTACTACGCGTCGGGGAGGGCCGTGGAGACGGCCGATGTGGTCGTGCCCGCAGACCGTTACCGGATCGCCTACCACCTGCCCGTCCGATGACCCGGGCGCGGCGGTGACTCGGCGGCCGTGTCCGCGGGGGCGCGGCGCGCGGCAGGGGGCCCGCGTACCCCCGGGGCCGCCGCCCCCGCCCCTCGGCCCCCACGCGGTCCGCATCCGGGTCCTGCACGCACGTGAGGGCTCTGGCCGGCGGTGACCGTTCGGAACTGACGGGGTGCCATGTCCGCAGGCCTGTGTGCGGGGGCGCCGTGCCCCGACCGGGGGCGCGGTAGGCCGTTGACGCTCCGATGACGAGGGAGTGCGCACGACTCTCCCCGCCCCTTCCTCGCGGACGGGCGGCGGGGTGTCGTGCCCGCCGGTGCGGCACCCGTCGCGCCTGCCGGGCACGCGTGCGGACGTGCGCGGAGTGCGCGGGGGGCGCGGGGCGCGCGAGGCGGCGGTCGCCGCGAGCCGGTGGACGCTGCCGACCGCGCCGGTACCGGGCCGCCCCGGCGATGTGGGCCACCCGGGGCCCGGTACGGGTCCGCCTCCGTCGCTGCTCACCGAAACCCTGGGGCGTGACGCGTGGGAACCCCTGCCGTGGAGGGCTCGCGGGCGGGCGGGCCACCCGTGCCCGCACGGGGCGGACGGGGGGCGCTGTCAAGGGTGGAGGGGCGCATCGAAGTGCGTGCGCCCCCTGGGAAATGGCCGGATGCGTCTCTCTTTGTGTAAAGACGCATCCTCTGAGTAAAGGTCAGGCGTACGCTCGGGCATATGCGTACTGCGGTTTCCTGGGGATCCTTAGAGACGTGCACGCCGGCGGGGAGAGGGGCGACATGCGGGGGAGGGGTGCGATGACGGACAGTGGTGCCGTGCTCCCCTGGCTGGTGATCAGGCAGGACGACAACGGCCACCGGTACCGCGTCGGCCGTTACGCGACGCAGGACGAGGCGCAGAAGACCGCCGAGGGCCTGGACCGGCACGGAGGCAAGCAGTTGTACTGGGTCGAACGCGCCGGGCAGAGCGCGCACCCGTAAGGCGTACGGCGCGGGCGCCCGTGCCGGACCGCCTGGCCCGGGCGTCGATGCCCGCCCGTGACTGACCTCGGGGTCGGGTCGCCCGGACCCACGTACCTGAGTGCGGTCGCCCGGATGCCCGAGCCGTCCGCATCCGGTCGCGGTGGCCCGGGCGCTTCGGGCCCGGCCTCGGGCCCGTCCGCCGAGGCCCGCCGTGGCCCGGTGCGGGACCGCCGCACCCGGGGGCGGAGTCGTTCGCGCCCCGGCGGATACGCTGAGCCCCATGAGTGATGCCGTGGTGGTGGCCGGGGCCGTGTGCGACGGAGGCCGGCTCCTGGCCGCGCGCCGCAGCGCGCCACCGGAGCTGGCCGGCCGCTGGGAGCTCCCCGGCGGGAAGGTGGAGCCGGGCGAGAGCGGCGAGCAGGCACTCGTCCGCGAACTCAGGGAAGAGCTCGGTGTGGAAGCGGAGCCGCTGGAGCGCATCCCCGGCGAGTGGCCGTTGAAGCCCGGGTACGTGCTGCGCGTGTGGACGGTCCGTCTGGTCTCGGGCGAGCCCCGCCCGCTGGAGGACCACGACGCCCTGCGGTGGCTCGCCCCTGACGAGGCCGGCACCGTCGACTGGCTCGACCAGGACCGGCCGGCCGTGGCCGAAGCGGTCCGCCGCCTCCGGGCGGCCCTGCCCCGGTGAGCCCCGGCCCGCCGTGCGGACGCGCTTTACGCCCGTACGCCCCCACCCGCCGCCGCACGCGATAGGTTGTCCGGAATATCGGGTATGTGCCGAATATCCCTTGTTGATGGGGGTGCGTCCCCGCTGCCGGCCCTGGGAAGTGATCGGCGTGACCGATACCGAAGGCGAGCACGCCGAGTGGAGCTTCCCGGCGGTGCCGGGCTCGGTGCGCAGCGCCAGGCACGCCGTGCGTGACGCGCTGCACCACTGGGGACTCGATGACGCGGTGGGTGACGTGGCCGTCCTCCTGGTCAGCGAGTTGGTGACCAATTCCCTGCGCTACGCCTCCGGCCCCATCGGTGTACGGCTGGTCCGGCCGCGTCCCGACGGCCCTGGGGGGCACCCGGCGTCCGAAGCGACCGCGGGCGCGGGCGGGGGTGCGGAGAAGCCGGGACTGCTGGTGGAAGTCTCCGATCCGCTGTCGGAACCGCCCACCGAACGCGCTGCCGGGCCCGAGGACGAAACCGGCCGGGGGCTGCAGCTCGTGGCCTGTTCCGCGCGCCGGTGGGGGACCCGTTACGGAAAGAGCGGCAAGGCGGTGTGGTTCGAGCTGCCTCTCCCTGGTTAGGAGTGGGAGGGACACACAGCGATCACCGGAGGTCGGGCAGGACCTGGCTGAAAGGGACTGAGACCGTGCTGTGATCGTGAACGCCGTGCCGGTGGGGCCCGTAGTGCTGAATACTGCGGGCAGGACCGGTCCGGTGTGTGAGCTGGAGGGGACGGTCGCGTGAGCGAGATACCTGGGACAGCGGGCGGCGTCATGTGGCAGAGCAGCCCGCCCGGCTCGATCTATGACCACATCAGGGTCGCCTCCTTCTCGATCGGCCCCGACGGGCTGATCGAGCAGTGGAGCCGGCGGGCCGCCGGTCTCTTCGGCATGGCCTCCCGCGACGCCGTGGGCAGGGATCCGGTCGAGGCGTTCATGCCCGCCGCGCTGCGGGCGGACGCCCGCCGGAGGGTCGCCGAGATCCTCGACGGCAAGGAGTGGACGGGCCTCGTCCCGTTCCGGACGCCGGGCGGGAGCGGCGCGCACGGCCTCGCCGAGATCTACGTGATGCCGAGCGAGACGGAGGCCGGCGAGCGGGCCGCGATCTGCATCGTCGTGGACGTCGGGGCGCTGCGGCGCATCGAGACGGACCTGGCGGCCTCGCAGGCGATATTCGGCCAATCTCCCTTCGGTTTCGTCCTCTTCGGTACCGATTTCACCGTCGTGCGGGCCAACCAGCGGTTCGCCACCGTCTTCGGGGGAACGGCCGACGACCACCGCGGCAGAACCGTCTCGGACTACCTGGCGCGCCCGGAGGCCGACCGGCTCTCCGCCACACTGGCACGCGTCCTGGAGACGGGGGACGCCGTGACCGACCTCCAACTCGTCGGCACGGCGCCCGGCTCCGCCGACCGGCGCCACTGGTCGATGAACCTCTACCGGGTGCACAGCGGTTCCGGGCGGCCCATCGGCATCGCCGGCCTCGCCACCGACGTCACCCAACGCCACATCGCCGCCCGCGAGGCGGCCAGCGCCCGCCGCAACCTCGCCCTGCTGAACGAGGCCAGCGCACGCATCGGCAACTCGCTCGACCTGGAGACCACCGCCCGGGAGCTGCTCGACGTCGCCGTGCCCGGCTTCTGCGACCTGGCCTCCGTCGACCTGTACCAGGGGCTGCTCACCGGTGAGGAGGCGGCGCCCGGCAGTTGGGGCCGCTACCACCAGGAGTCCGGCAGCGGGTCTGCCGAGCTGCGCCGGGTGGCCCAGGCCAGTGCCGTGTCCGACGCCCTCCCGGAGGTCCTGTCCGGCGGCGGCGTGGATCCCCGGGGCGACACGGGCCCGCCGGCACTGGGGTCGGTCCACCGCTACCCCTTCCACTCGCCCTGCGCCGTCGCCCTGCGCACCGGGCAGGTCACGGACGTACCCGGGGACGATCGCGGCTTCGTCCACTCCACGCTCGCCGTACCGATGGTCGCCCACGACATCGTCGTCGGCCTCGTCCAGTTCTCCCGCACCAAGGGCAGCGAACCCTTCGGCACACGGGACCGGGCCCTGGCCACGGAGCTCGCGGCCCGCGCCGCCGTCTGTATCGACAACGCCCGCCTCTACCGGCGGGAGCACGAGCGGGCCCTCATACTCCAGCGCAGCCTGCTCCCCCCCGGCGCCCCCGAGGCCGCCGGCCTGGACATCGCCTGCCGCTACCTGCCCGGCAACACGGCCACCGAGGTCGGCGGCGACTGGTTCGACGTGATCGAGCTCCCCGGGCACCGCACGGCCCTGGTCGTCGGCGACGTCATGGGACGGGGGCTGCGGGCCGCCGTCGCCATGGGTGAACTGCGCACCGCCGTACGCACCCTGGCGCTCCTGGACCTGGAGCCCGCGGAGGTGCTGTCGGCCCTCGACGAGGTCGCCCGAGGCCTCGGCACTCCCGGCGGCGGAGAGCGCAGCGACGGTTTCGGCGGGGGTGGCGGCGCGCAGTGGCCCTCGCGGGCCGCCCACAAGTCGCGCGAGGCGGACCTCTCCGAGGTCTACCTGGCGACGTGCGTGTACGCGGTGTACGACCCGGTCACCCGCCGGTGCACCTTCGCCAACGCCGGCCACCTCCCGCCCGCGGTGGTCGAGCCCGGGCAACCCGCCGTGCTCCTCGACGTACCGCCGGGCATGCCGCTCGGCGTCGGCGGCGAACCCTTCGAGGAGGTGGAGGTGGAGCTCCAGGAGGGGTCCCTCCTCGCCCTCTACACCGACGGACTCGTCGAGTCCCGCGACCACCCGCTCGACGAGGGCCTGGAGGCGTTCCGAAGGGCGCTCGCCGAGCCGTCACAACCGCTCGAGGACGTCTGCGAGCACGTGCTGACCACGCTCGACACCGGTCACGGCGAGGACGACATCGCGTTGCTGATGGCCCGTATCCAGGGGCTTCCCGCGAACGCGGTGGGCGACTGGCGTCTGCCGCGCGAGCTGCGGTCCGTGGGCCGGGCCCGCGACCTCGCCCGCTCCCAGCTGACCGCCTGGGACCTGGACGACCTGGTCGACACCACCGAACTGCTCGTCAGCGAACTGGTCACCAACGCACTGCGCTACGGCGAGGGGGAGATCCGGCTCCGGCTCCTGCGCGACCGCACGCTCGTCTGCGAGGTGTGGGACGCGGGCCTGGTCCAGCCGCGGCGGCGCCGCGCTCGGGACACGGACGAGGGCGGGCGCGGGCTGCAACTGGTCGGACTGCTCAGCGCGGCCTGGGGATCGCGGCGCACCCCGCGCGGCAAGACGGTGTGGTTCGAGCTGGCGCTGCCGGACGGGGAACCGGCCGCCGAGCTCTCCGTCGAGCAGCTGTTGAGCATGTACTGACCGGATCGGCGGCGGTGCCGGGCCCGTGGCGCACCGGCCGGTAGCCGCCCCTCCCCGGCACGCGGGGGCGCGGCCCGGCGGGGCCCGCCGGAGTCCACCGCTCCCAGCCGGCGCGGGTTCGCCACTGCGGGCACCGCGGGCGCTGCGGGAGGCAGACCCGAGGCGGCGGAGGTAGCCACCGGCGGACCTTGGCGCTGAGGGCGCTGCGGGGGCACGGGAGGCGACTGAGGCCACCGCTACCAAGGGCCCACGCGCACTTCCGCGCCGCCTCCGGCAACCCCTCACGGGCTTCGACGACGTTCCCCGTCACGGCCGGACCGGCCTGCGACGGGAACGCCCGAGATCAGCCGGACCGGCCGGACCGGCCGGCCGACGCCCCGAGCCAACGGGCGCCCCCGCCGCGGACGCCGCCTCCACCCGCTGCCGGAACCCGCCGCCCTCGCTGCCGGGCCCGGCCCGTACCCGCTGCCGGAACCCGCCCGCCCCCGCCGCGGACGCCGCCCGCCCCCACTGCCGGACCCGGCCCGCACCCGCCGCCGGACCCGGGTCGTCCCCGTCGGCGCACGCGGCCCGTTCCCGCCGCCGGACCCCGCTGCCGCACATCACCCGTCCGTAGCGGCCGCCGCGACGGAACGGTCGCACCGCCCACATCCTCCGCCGCTCACCTCCTCCGCCGAGCACCGCTCGCCCTCCTCCCCGCGACCACCCGTGACGCGCTTCCCACGATCGCGGCCCCGTCCGAGCAGTGCGGCGCATAGACAGGCAACCTTGCAAGATGTCCTGTACATCTTTATGCTGCGTCCATGTCCAGCGACCGACCAGGCGACCAGGAACAGGCCCCTGCCGACCCGACCCCCGACCACCTTGCGTCGGATCTCGCGGGTGTGGTCGGCCGCTTGCTCAGGCGGCTGCGCAGCACGTCGGGGGAGAGCCTCCTCACCCCCTCCCAGCGGTCCGTGCTGGCCCGGCTGCACGACGGAGGCCCGTCCACGACCGCGGAGCTGGCCCGTGCCGAGCTGGTGCGGCCCCAGTCGATGCGGCTCACCCTCGGCGCCCTGGAGGGCCAGGGGCTCGTCGCCCGGGCACCCGATCCGGGCGACGGACGGAAGTCGGTGGTCTCGGTCACGGCGGCCGGGCGCACCACCCTGGCCGAGGTGCGGGCAGCCAAGCGCGACTGGCTGGCCGACGCGATCGCGGGGGAGCTGGACGGCGCCGAGCGCCGCACCGTGGCCGAGGCGGTGGCCCTCCTCAACAGGCTGGTCGACACGTGACCCGCAGGGACGCGGACCCGACCCCCGCAACACCGGTGACGGACACGCCCACGGCTACACGGGTGCCCGCGCCCGTGCCCCCGCCCGTACGAGGGAACCGGCTGCCCGGACCGTGGCCCCGAGACACCACCGCGGGCGTTCCCGCGCCGCAGCCTCCGGGTGACGCGGCCGGAGCGGAGCCGGCCGGGCTCCAGGGGTTCAGCGCGCGTCTCACCGCGCCCCTGCTGATGGGCTCCCTGCTCAACCCGCTCAACACGACCATGATCTCCACGGCGCTGGTGTCCATCGGGCACGCCTTCGGCATCGGGGCCGCCGACACCGCCTGGCTCATCTCCGTCCTCTATCTCGACAATGCCGTGGCCAGCCCGTCCTCGGCGCCCTGCTCTGCGTCCTGACCGTCACCGACCGGGCCCTGCGGGCCTGCGGCTGACCGCCCCCGCCCCTCCGCCTGTTTCCCGCACCCGGGAAACCCGCATCCCGCATATCCCGCACCCCCGCACAAGGAGTCACGCGCCATGGCCGTCACCACACTCGACCCCAGGACCGCACTCGTCGTCGTCGACCTGCAGAAGGGCATCGTCGGCCTCCCGACCGCCCACCCCGCCTCCGGCGTGGTCGCCCGCTCCGCGGCCCTCGCCGATGCCTTCCGGGCCAAGGGCCTGCCGGTCTTCCTGGTCCGCGTCACGGGAGGAGCGCCCGGCCGCAACGAGAGCGGCGCCCCCTCCGGCCGGCCCGCGGCCGACTGGGCCGACCTCGTGCCCGAGCTCGGCCCGCACGAGGGTGACATCGTCATCACCAAGCAGCAGTGGGGCGCCTTCCACGGCACCGAGCTCGATCTCCAGCTGCGCCGCCGTGGCATCACCCAGGTCGTGCTGACCGGCATCGCCACCAGCATCGGCGTCGAGTCCACGGCCCGCGCCGCACACGAGCACGGTTACCACGTCACCGTCGCCACCGACGCGGTCACGGACATGGACGGCGACGCCCACCGCAACAGCGTCGAGAAGATCTTCCCGCGGCTGGGTGAGACGGGCACCGCGGAGGCGGTCACCGCACTGCTCGGCTGAACGTCCGGGAGCCCCGCCCGGCGGCGGGACGCGGCGCGACGGAGCCGCACGGGTGACGTCCGCGGTCCCACCGGCCGCGTCTGCGCCGCCTCGCGCGTGCGGGTGCGTTCAGTGGATCAGCGAACCAGTGTGATCAACTGTAAATGCCACCTAAACGCATAATCCGGTCCATTCCGGTACGGGTGGGCCGGGCCGGCCCCGGAGGTATCAGCCATGGCCCACGTCGGCGTCCCACGCGGGAAGGCCCGAAAGCGCCGTTCCGTCGCCCTCCTGGCGACGGGCGCGCTCACCATCCCGGTACTGGCGGGCTGCAGCTCGGGCGGCGGGGGCCCCGCCGCCGTGGCCGTCCCGCAGGACATCGCCCCGGCGCCGCGGGACCACGTCACCGCGGGCTCCACGGCCACCTGGGCGATCGACGCGCTGCCCGCCACACTCAACACCTTCCAGGCCGACGCCGACGGCGCGAGCGCGCGGATCGCCGGCGCCCTGCTGCCCTCCCTCTTCCCGCTGGACGCGCGCGGCGAGCCCCGGCTCGACCCGGACTACCTGGAGTCGGCGAAGGTCATCGACCGCGAGCCGAAGCAGGTCGTCCTCTACAAGCTCAACCAGCAGGCCGTGTGGAGCGACGGCCGGGAGATCGGGGCCCCGGACTTCGTCGCGCAGTGGCGCGCTCTGAGCGGTAAGGACTCGGCGTTCTGGACCGCCCGCAACGCGGGGTACGAGCGGATCGAGAAGATCGAGCGGGGGAAGGACGATCTCCAGGTCAGGGTGACGTTCGCCAAGCCGTACGCGGACTGGCGCTCCCTCTTCTCGCCGCTGTACCCGAAGGACGTGACCGGTTCGCCGGCCGCCTTCAACGAAGGGGCCAGGGCCGCCCTCAAGAACACCGCGGGGCCGTTCCGCCTGCGCGGCGTCGACAAGGACGAGGGCACGGTCACGCTGGACCGGAACCCGCGCTGGTGGGGCGACGAGGCCAAGCTCGAAGCACTCGTCTTCCGGGCCGTCGCCCCGGACAAGCGCGTCCGGGCGCTGACCGACGGCACGGTGGACATCGCCGACATCGACCCGGCCGCGGCGGCCACCGTCGCCCGCGCGGCCCGCTACGGCGGCGGGAACGGGCAGCCGCCCGCCCACGGCCCGGGATCCGACATCACCCCGGCCTCCGCGCTGCGCTCCTGGGCACTGGCCCACGGATCCGACGAAGAGGCCGCCGAGGCCGCGCAGGCCGCCCGGGCGGAGAACCGCGAGGCCGTCGCGGCGTACGCGGCCGAGCAGAAGTCGCTCGCCGGCTTCGCCGTACGCAAGTCCCTGGAGCCCGCCTACACGCAGCTGGCGCTGAACGGCGAGACCGGCCCCCTCTCCGACGACCGGGTGCGCCGGGCGATCGCCCGCGCCCTGAACCGCCAGGAGCTCGCCGACGCGGTGCTCAAGCCGCTCGGCCTGCCCGCGAAGCCCCCCGGCAGCCACCTCGCCCTGGCCGGACAGCCGGCGTACCAGGACGGCAGCGGCGCGCTGGGCGACCAGGACACCGAGGAGGCACAGGCCCTCCTGGCGGACGCGGGCTGGACCCCGGGCGGGGCCGTGGAGAAACCGAAGGACACCAAGGCGGGCAGCGAGGCCGACAGGAAGGGGAAGGCCGAAGGGGCCGAGAAGGAGTCCCGAGGCGCGAAGAAGAAGGCCGAAGCCTCGAAGGCGGCCGACGAGGCGGACGAGGCGGACCCCGAGGAAGAGGAGGAGGACGACCAGGCATCCCGGGAGGAGGGTCTGTACATCGTCGGCGACGACGGCAAGCCGGGTGACCGCCGGGCCCCGGCCGGCGTCTCGGGGGCCCTCGCCACCGCCCCGGCCGCCGCCGCCCACGGCGAGGCCCTGCGGCGCCAGGCCGAGGCCCTCACCGCCACGGACGGGGACGCCCCCGCCAGGAGCACCGGCCAGGACAAGCGCCCGGGAGGCGCGCCGGGCGCCTACGCCCCCGCCGGCACCGCCGCCCCGGTCTCCCTCCACGGCCGCCTGGGCAAGGACGGCAAACCGCTCACCCTGCGCTTCGTCCTCCCGTCGGGCCCCGGCTCGCAGTCGCTGCGCGGCGTGGGTGAGAAGATCGTGGAGATGCTGGACGCCATCGGCGTCGGCACCGTGGTCACCAAGGTTCCCGACGACAGCTACTTCGAGGACCACATCGCCTCGGGCGCCTACGACCTGGCCCTGTACTCCTGGCCGGCGACGGCCTACCCCGCGACGGACGGCCGCCCGATCTTCGCCAAACCGGAGCCCGCCACCGACGGCTCGCTGCTCGTCGAGCAGAACTACACCCGGGTCGGGTCCGACCACATCGACCAGCTCTTCGAACGGGCCGTCTCCGAACTCGACGCGAACGCCTCCAGGGAGCTGCTGAGGCAGGCGGACGCCCGGATCTGGGCCGCTGCCGGATCGATTCCGCTGTATCAGCGGCCACAGTTGGTCGCCGTCGACAAGAAGCTGGCGAACGTCGGCGCCTTCGGCTTCGCCACGCCTCGCTACGAGGACATCGGATTCACCGGGTGACAAGAGCGGCTTTGGCCGCGAACCGTAAGAAATGGCAGGTCACGCGCCTGTCGCAATCTCAGAAGCAGCTCAATTCCCTTGCCCGCCGGCCTCCCCGGCGGGCAAGGTGGTGTCCGCCTCGACCCGGGCCGCACCTCCTTCCGCACCCCCCTCCCGGCCGCTTCCCACCGGCCGGACGATGGCTGGACACCACCTGGAATCCGGCTGAACAGTGACTGGCGACCCGTCTCGCGGACCGGGCCGGGAAGCTCCGGACGCGACGGGCCCGTACCATGGGACTAGCCGTGGCGCGTCCGCCCGGCGGGCGTACGAGGATTCGAGACCCACTGAGACGCCTGATCCCCGATCCGAGAGAAGCGCAAGCCACCCATGCCCACGCGCCACGACATCCGTAACGTAGCCATCGTCGCCCACGTCGACCACGGCAAGACCACGCTGGTCGATGCCATGCTCAAGCAGGCGGGCGCCTTCGCGGCGCACGCGGCCGAGAACCTCGACGAACGCATGATGGACTCGAACGACCTGGAGCGTGAGAAGGGCATCACGATCCTCGCCAAGAACACGGCGGTGAAGTACCACCCCAAGGACGGCGGGGACCCGATCACGATCAACATCATCGACACCCCCGGCCACGCCGACTTCGGCGGCGAGGTCGAGCGCGGTCTGTCGATGGTGGACGCGGTCGTCCTGCTGGTCGACGCCTCCGAGGGCCCGCTCCCGCAGACGCGCTTCGTGCTCCGCAAGGCGCTCACGGCGAAGCTGCCGGTCATCCTCTGCATCAACAAGACGGACCGCCCGGACTCGCGGATCTCCGAGGTCATCGACGAGACCTACGACCTGTTCCTGGACCTCGACGCGTCCGAGGAGCAGATCGAGTTCCCGATCGTCTACGCCTGTGCCCGTGACGGCGTCGCCTCGCTCACCAAGCCCGAGGACGGCAGCGTCCCGCAGGACAGCGACAGCCTCGAGCCCTTCTTCACGACCATCCTCTCCACGGTCCCGGCCCCCGAGTACGACGAGGAGGCCCCGCTCCAGGCCCACGTCACCAACCTCGACGCCGACAACTTCCTCGGCCGCATCGCGCTGTGCCGTGTCGAGCAGGGCGAGCTGCGCAAGGGCCAGACGGTCGCCTGGATCAAGCGTGACGGCACGATCTCCAACGTGCGCATCACCGAACTCCTGATGACCGAGGCGCTCACCCGCAAGCCGGCCGAGAAGGCGGGCCCGGGCGACATCTGCGCGGTCGCCGGCTTCCCGGACATCATGATCGGCGAGACCCTCGCCGACCCCGAGAACCCGATCGCGCTGCCGCTGATCACGGTCGACGAGCCGGCCATCTCCATGACCATCGGCACGAACACCTCGCCGCTCGTCGGCAAGGGCGGCAAGGGCCACAAGGTGACCGCCCGCCAGGTGAAGGACCGCCTGGACCGCGAGCTCATCGGCAACGTCTCGCTCCGCGTCCTGGACACCGAGCGCCCCGACGCCTGGGAGGTCCAGGGCCGTGGTGAGCTCGCGCTGGCGATCCTGGTCGAGCAGATGCGCCGTGAGGGCTTCGAGCTGACGGTCGGCAAGCCCGAGGTCGTCACCAAGCAGATCGACGGCAAGACGCACGAGCCGATCGAGCGCATGACCATCGACTCCCCCGAGGAGCACCTCGGTGCCATCACCCAGCTGATGGCGACCCGCAAGGGCCGCATGGAGACGATGACGAACCACGGTTCGGGCTGGGTCCGCATGGAGTGGATCGTCCCCTCCCGCGGCCTCATCGGCTTCCGTACGGAGTTCCTGACGCAGACCCGCGGCACGGGCATCGCGCACTCCATCTTCGAGGGCCACGAGCCGTGGTTCGGCGAGCTGCGCACCCGTCACAACGGCTCGCTGGTCGCCGACCGCTCGGGCACGGTGACTCCGTTCGCCATGGTCAACCTCCAGGAGCGCGGTGTCATCTTCACCGAGGCCGGCACCGAGGTCTACGAGGGCATGATCATCGGTGAGAACTCGCGCGCCGACGACATGGACGTGAACATCACCAAGGAGAAGAAGCTCACCAACATGCGTGCGGCTTCCGCCGACACCACCGAGAACGTGGTGCCGGCCCGCAAGCTCTCCCTGGAGCAGTCCCTGGAGTTCTGCCGCGAGGACGAGTGCATCGAGGTCACCCCGGAGACCGTGCGCATCCGCAAGGTCGTCCTGGACCAGAAGCAGCGCGGCCGTACGGCCTCGCGCGCGAAGAACGGCTGAGCCGGGCCGTCGGCCACGGCCGGCGAACCGTCAGGCAGAGCCATTGACACGAGGCCCGGGCCCCCGCAGACACTGTGGGGGCCCGGGCTTTTCGTCAACCCATTTACCTGACCGACGTGTCCGGTTATCGGGCGTCGCTCTCCGGAACATGTGTTAACGGTCCGTTTCGGGGGTGTCTGTCTGGGATCACTTTGTCCGGATTTCGGGCAACCATGCCTTCCTGATGTTGTCAAACCGAGACCCTTTAAGTGTGGTTTACAGCCCGGTGTTACTTAATAGTTGGCTCCATTGAGCTCGGGTCAATGGGTCGGCGCACTGTGGGGGGTGCGGACTCACGAGCACACTCGGGGTACTGGAAACGATCGCCGTCAGGGGTGTCGGCGGATCTCTGCAGTACCCCTCTTGTAGTCAAAAGTGGACTCATGAGGAGGAAACCCATGCGCGGTGCCAAGAGCGCCAAGTGGGTCGCGGGAGCGGCAATCATCGCCCTGGCCGCGACCGCCTGTGGTGGCGGCAGTGACGACAGCGACTCGGCTTCGAAGGAGAAGGGCAAGCCCGCGGGCTACGTGTCCGTCGACGTCGGTGAGCCGCAGAAGCCGCTGATCCCGGCCGACACCAACGAGCAGCTCGGCAGCTACGTCATCCAGGCGGTGTTCACCCAGCTCCTCGAGTTCGACGGCGACGGCAAGATCGTCTACACGAACGCCGAGTCCGTGAAGTCGGACGACAACAAGACGTGGACCGTCAAGCTGAAGGCCGGCTGGAAGTTCCACGACGGCACCCCGGTCACCGCCGAGTCCTACATCAAGGCGTGGAACTGGTACGCCAACATCAAGAACAACCAGCAGAACGCCTTCTGGTTCGAGGACATCAAGGGCTACGCGGACGTCCACCCGGAGAAGGGTGACCCCAAGGCCACGGAGATGTCCGGTCTGAAGGCGGTCGACGACACCACCTTCACGATCGAGCTCGACAAGCCGGTCCCGTACTTCGAGTACAAGCTCGGCTACTACACCTTCGCCCCGCTGCCCGAGGTGTTCTACAAGGACACCAAGGCGTTCGGCCAGGCCCCGGTCGGCAACGGTCCCTACGTCTTCGAGAAGTGGGACCACAAGAAGCTCATCCGGGTGAAGGCCAACCCGGACTACCAGGGCCCGAACAAGGCGAAGAACAAGGGCATCCTGTTCAAGAACTACGCGACCGTCGAGGCCGCGTACCAGGACCTCCTGTCCGGCAACCTGGACATGATCCGCCAGGTCGGCCCGAAGGACCTGCCGAAGTACAAGACGGACCTCGGGGACCGCGTGGTCGACGAGCCGTACGCGGCCGTGCAGTCGATCGTCCCGACGTTCTACTCGAAGACCTTCAAGGGCATCGACCCCAAGGTCATCCAGGGTCTGTCGATGGGCATCGACCGCGCCACGATCACCAAGACCGTGCTGAACGGCACCCGTGAGGCCGCCACCAGCTTCACGCCCCCCGGCGTCGCGGGCAACCAGCACCTGGACACCGACGTGTTCAAGTTCGACCCGGCCAAGGCCAAGCAGCTCATCAAGGAAGGCGGCGGCGTTCCGGACAACAAGCTGTGGATCCAGTACAACGCCGACGGCGGCCACAAGGAGTGGGTGACCGCTGTCTGCGAGTCGATCCGCAACTCGACCGGGGTCGACTGCATCCCGGACGCCAAGCCGGACTTCCAGACCGACCTGGAAGCGCGTGACAACGACCAGGTCAAGTCGATGTACCGCGGTGGCTGGGTGGCCGACTACCCGCTGAACGTCAACTTCATGCGGGAGCTGTACGGCACCACCGCCGAGGCGAACAACGGCCGGTTCTCCGACAAGGACGTCGACGCGGCGTTCAAGAAGGGCGACAACGCGGCGTCGCTCGACGAGTCGATCAAGGCGTACCAGGAGGCCGAGAAGCTCGTCCTCCAGAAGATGCCGGCGATCCCGCTGTGGAACTACAAGATCAACGGTGGCTACTCGAAGACCGTCGACAACGTGGCCATCGACTTCCGCGGCGACTACGTCATGACGGACGTCACCGTCAAGTAACACACGCCTGAGGGCCCCCACTCGGCCATCAGCCGCCCACACCAGGCAGTAGGCCCCGGGGGCCGCTCTCCTTATCGGGAGGGCGGTCCCTGGGCTGCATTATCCCTATCGGAGGCAAACATGGGGCGTTATGTCGCGCGGCGACTGCTCCAGATGATCCCGGTCTTCCTCGGGTCAACCTTGCTGGTCTTCGCCATGATGTACGCGCTCCCCGGCGACCCCGTGCGCGCGCTCGCAGGCGAACAGACCGTCGACCCGGCACAGATCGCGGCCATGAAGAAGGACCTCGGTCTCGACCTGCCGCTCTGGCACCAGTACTGGAACTACCTCACGGGCCTGTTCCAGGGCGACTTCGGCACCGAGATCGCCAGTGGACGACCGGTGGCCGACACCATCGCGGACGCGTTCCCGATCACGATCCGGCTGGCTCTGTTTGCCTTCCTCTTCACGGTCATCGTCGGCATCTCCATGGGCGTCTTCGCCGGCCTCAAGGCCGACACCCTCCGCGACCGCGGACTGCTCATCCTGACGCTCCTGCTCATCTCGGTGCCCTCGTTCGTGCTCGGCTTCCTCGGCCAGTACTTCTTCGCCTTCCAGCTCGGCTGGGTCGATCCCAACGTGAGCGCGGAAGCGAACTGGAGCGAGCTGTTCCTGCCCGCCGTCGTCCTCGGGTCGCTGTCGCTCGCCTACGTGGCACGGCTGACCCGTACGTCCGTCGCGGAGAACCTGCGCGCCGACTACATGCGCACCGCCGTGGCCAAGGGCCTGCCGCGGCGCCGGGTCGTCGGTGTCCACCTGATGCGGAACTCGATGATCCCCGTGGTCACCTTCCTCGGTACCGACCTCGGCGCCCTGCTCGGCGGCGCGGTCGTGACCGAAGGCATCTTCAACGTCCAGGGTGTCGGCCGTGCCGTGTTCGGCGCGCTGCAGCACCGCGAGGGCGCCACGGTCGTCGGCATCGTGACGCTGATCGTCATCGTCTATCTCGTCACCAGCCTGCTCGTCGACCTGCTTTACGCGGTCCTGGACCCGAGGATCCGGTATGCCTGAGGTGCTGAAGGAAACCACTCCGGACCCGACCGTCGAGCCGACGGCCGCACCGGTCCCCGAGAACAAGGCCGGTCAGACGGGCAAGCCCCGCAGCCTGTGGTCGGACGCCTGGCACGACCTGCGGCGCAGCCCGCTGTTCGTCGTCTCCGCCGTCCTGATCGCGTTCCTGCTCGTGATGGCGATATGGCCGGGCCTCTTCACCGGCGCGAACCCCCGTTACGCGGACCTCGCCCACCACTACCTGCAGAAGCCCAAGTGGGGGAACTTCTTCCAGGAGGACTGGTTCGGCTACGACATCCAGGGCCGCTCGATCTACGCGCGTGTCGTCTACGGCGCCCGGGCCTCGATCATGGTCGC
This sequence comes from Streptomyces sp. NPDC005899, assembly GCF_040629645.1. NCBI lineage: Bacteria > Bacillati > Actinomycetota > Actinomycetes > Kitasatosporales > Streptomycetaceae > Streptomyces > Streptomyces sp. NPDC005899. The sequence continues at coordinate 18,013 of NZ_JBEXWB010000076.1, forward strand.
CGTCGTCGTCACCGTGCTCGTCACCGTCCTGGGCACCGTGGTCGGCATGCTGGCCGGGTACTTCGGCGGCTGGATCGACACGCTGCTCTCCCGGGTCACCGACATCTTCTTCGGTGTCCCGTTCATCCTCGGCGCGATGGTCGTCCTGACCTCCTTCGAGGAGCGGCACGTCTGGGTCGTCATCCTGGCCCTGGCCTTCCTCGGCTGGACCCAGATCGCCCGTGTCGCCCGCGGCTCCGTCCTGACGATCAAGCAGGCCGACTACGTGATGGCGGCCAAGGCGCTGGGCGCCTCGACCAGCCGCATCCTGCTCCGGCACATCCTGCCCAACGCGATCGCCCCGGTGATCGTCGTCGCGACCATCGCGCTCGGCGGCTACATCTCGGCCGAGGCCACCCTGTCCTTCCTGGGCATCGGTCTGGCCGAGCCCACCGTCTCGTGGGGTGTCGACATCTCCTCCGGTCAGGAGCAGCTGCGCAACGCGGCCTACGTCCTGATCATCCCGTCGGTCATGGTGTCGATCACCGTCCTGGCGTTCATCATGCTCGGCGATGCGGTGCGCAACGCCCTCGATCCCAAGCTGCGCTGAGGGAGGCGTACATGACCATCATCGACAAGACGGCGGATGTTCCTGCTCCGCGTGGTTCCGGCGACGACAGCGGCCCGCTGCTCGAAGTCCGCGACCTGCACGTGGAGTTCCACACCCGTGACGGCGTGGCCAAGGCCGTCAACGGCGTCAACTACAACGTCAGCGCCGGCGAGACCCTCGCCGTGCTCGGCGAGTCCGGCTCCGGCAAGTCCGTGACCGCTCAGGCGATCATGGGCATCCTGGACATGCCTCCGGGCCGCATCCCGAAGGGCGAGATCCTCTTCCGCGGCCAGGACATGCTCAAGATGTCCAACGAGGAGCGCCGGCAGATCCGTGGCCGGAAGATCGCGATGATCTTCCAGGACGCGCTCTCCTCGCTCAACCCGGTGCTCTCCGTGGGCTACCAGCTCGGCGAGATGTACCGGGTGCACCAGGGCCTGTCCAAGAAGGAGGCGAAGGCCAAGGCCATCGCGCTGATGGACCGCGTGCGCATCCCGGCGGCGAAGGAGCGGATCAACGACTACCCGCACCAGTTCTCCGGTGGTATGCGCCAGCGCATCATGATCGCGATGGCGCTGGCCCTGGAGCCCGACCTGATCATCGCGGACGAGCCCACCACGGCGCTCGACGTCACCGTGCAGGCCCAGGTCATGGACCTGCTCGCGGAGCTCCAGCGCGACTTCAACATGGGCCTGATCCTCATCACGCACGACCTCGGCGTCGTCGCCGACGTCGCCGACAAGATCGCCGTGATGTACGCGGGCCGGATCGTCGAGACCGCCCCGGTCCACGAGATCTACAAGCGCCCCGCGCACCCGTACACCAAGGGCCTCCTGGAGTCGATCCCGCGCCTGGACCAGAAGGGCCAGGAGCTGTACGCGATCAAGGGGCTGCCGCCCAACCTCCTGCACGTCCCCTCGGGCTGTGCCTTCAACCCGCGCTGCACCATGGCGCGGGACATCTGCCGTACGGACATTCCGGCCCTGTTCCCGGTGACCGAGAAGGACGGCGCCGATCTGGCCGGCCGCGGCAGCGCGTGCCACTTCTGGAAGGAGACGATCCATGGCTGACCTCGAGAAGGGGTCCGTGGACGCCACCCCGAACGTCACCGAGGTGGGGACGGTCAACGCGGCGACCGAGGCGGAGGCCGTGGCGGCCATCGACGCCCCGGTGTCGCAGGGCGAGCCGATCCTCCAGGTGCGCAACCTGGTCAAGCACTTCCCGCTGACCCAGGGCATCCTCTTCAAGAAGCAGGTTGGCGCCGTCAAGGCGGTCGACGGCATCTCGTTCGACCTGTACGCGGGGGAGACGCTCGGCATCGTCGGCGAGTCCGGCTGCGGCAAGTCCACGGTCGCCAAGCTCCTGATGACGCTGGAGCGCGCCACCGCCGGTGAGGTCTTCTACAAGGGCCAGGACATCACCAAGCTGTCCGGCCGCGCCCTGAAGGCCGTGCGCCGCAACATCCAGATGGTGTTCCAGGACCCGTACACCTCGTTGAACCCGCGCATGACGGTCGGCGACATCATCGGGGAGACCTTCGAGATCCACCCCGAGGTGGCCCCGAAGGGCGAGCGGCGCCGCAGGGTGCAGGACCTCCTGGACGTCGTCGGCCTGAACCCGGAGTACATCAACCGGTATCCGCACCAGTTCTCCGGCGGCCAGCGCCAGCGCATCGGCATCGCCCGCGGCCTCGCGCTCAACCCGGAGATCATCATCTGCGACGAGCCGGTCTCCGCGCTCGACGTGTCGGTGCAGGCACAGGTCATCAACCTGATGGAGAAGCTCCAGGACGAGTTCAACCTGTCCTACCTCTTCATCGCCCACGACCTGTCGATCGTCCGGCACATCTCCGACCGGGTCGGGGTCATGTACCTCGGCAAGATGGCCGAGATCGGCACCGACACCCAGATCTACGACCACCCGACGCACCCCTACACCCAGGCGCTGCTGTCGGCGGTCCCGGTCCCGGACCCCGACGCCCGCGAGGGCCGTGAGCGGATCATCCTCTCCGGTGACGTCCCGTCGCCGGCGAACCCGCCGTCGGGCTGCCGCTTCCGCACGCGGTGCTGGAAGGCGCAGGACAAGTGCGCCACCGAGGTGCCGCTGCTGGCGATCCCCGAGCGCTTCCAGGCCTCGGGCACGCCGGCGGCGCACGAGTCGGCGTGCCACTTCGCCGAGGAGAAGGACGTCGTGCACGCCGCGTAGCACACCGCCGTGCCGAACCGGAGGCGCCCGGCCCTTGGAGGGGCCG
>NZ_JBEXWB010000077.1:0-20703 GCF_040629645.1 Streptomyces sp. NPDC005899
GCCGCTACGTCCGGCCGCAGCCTCGTGGGCCCCCTCGGCCGCGTCGTCGTGACCGGCACGCGGCCGAGTCCCCTCCCCGCGCATGCTGTTCCGTCCCACCAGGACCCCCCTGCTGCTCAGACTTTCGCTGTGGCGCGGCGACCGTCGTCACTTCGCGCACTCCGCCGTGTCGGCGTTGGCCTTCTGCAATGTCGTCCGGCGCCTTCGCCGGACCGGTGACGGACGTCCCCGCGTCCTCGGGACCGGCCACCGGGGCCGGGACCGTCGCCTCGTGTGGACCGGCGCCGCCCGTCCGCTGCCTCGGTGCCGTGGCGGGCAGCCCCGTCATGTCCGCGAGCGTGCGGGACCGGTCCCCCCGGTCCGGGGTGTACGCCCGTGCCGTCCGGTCGATCAGGGATCGCGCGGCCTTCCTCGCGGCCGCCACGCCACCGGACCCCGGTGCGGTCCTCCGGTGCGGCGGCCCGGGGTACGGGCGCTCGCGGTCGCCGGCCGGGGGCTGCTGGGCACGGCCGCTCCGCGGGCGGCGGCCGCGCCGGGCCGGCACACCGCCGGGGGAGCGGCGCTCCGTGGTGCGGGGGGCCCCGGACGACTCTCCTGCGGAGTGACGCGGTCGCCGTCCGTAGTGGACGGCCCCCGAGCCGGGCACCTGGCCGGTGGGACCGAAGTCGCCCGCCTGTCCACGGCTGTGCGCGTCCACGTCTTCCTGCGTCCTTCGTCGGTGCCGCGCGAGGCGCTCCCCCCGGCGGGCGCCCGGTTCTCGGCTCCGGCGGTGCGCGGCCCGGGGGCCACGAGCGCCGGATCGCGTCACACTATCCGGCCGATTTGTGGATCGGTGGCACGCGTGAGGAATTCCACGCCCTGCACGACCGGGCATTCCGCCTGTTCGACGCCATTCGACCCCTCTCACGTGCTTGTTCCTTCACGCGTCGCACGGGTCGTCGGCGGCATTCGATCCCGAGTAGGTGGGGGAGGGTGCCGGGCTCCCGGTCGTGGCCTCGGGCTTTCGGCCGGCCGGACCGTCGTCCGTCCCGGGCTCCGCCTGTGCCTCCGCCGTGCCGGCCTCGTCGGCGGGAACGACCGTGACGGGCTCGTCCTCGCGCAGCTGCCTGAAAAGCCGGTCGGCGTCCGGCTGGACCAGCTCGTCGCGGTTCGGGTTCGCGCGGTAGGGCTGCCGGGGCACGGTCAGGAACTGCACCTTGTCCGTCGGCACGTCCCGCATTCCGCGCACCAGGTCGTACAGATCGCGCAGGGAGTTCAGCCCCGGGTCGGTGGTGAGTGCTTTCGTCGCCGCGTCCAGTACCGGGTAGAGGCGCGTCGGGTTCAGCAGCACCCCGTTGCTCTGCATCTTGTTGACGAGGGCCCCGAGGAACTTCTGCTGGCGTTCCATCCGCTCGGTGTCGCTGCCGTTGCCGATCGATTTGCGGGCCCGCACGTACCCCAGTGCCTCCTCGCCGTCGAGCTTCTGCCGTCCGGCCGGGAGCTTGAGGTGGGCGTCGGCGTCGTCGACCGGCTTCTTGAGGCAGATCTCGACGCCGTCGACGGCGTCCACCATGTCCTTGAACCCGTCGAAGTCGATGACCATGTGGTGGTCGACGCGAATGCCCGTCATCTTCTCCACCGTCCGGACGGTGCAGGCCGTGCCGCCCAGCTCGAAGGCCCCGTTGAACTGCGCGAACCGCTCCTTGGTGACCTTGTTGTCCGCGGTGTGGCAGCTGGGGATCTCGGCCATCAGGTCACGCGGCAGCGACACCGCGGTCGCGCTCCCGCGGTCCGCCGCGAGGTGGAGCAGGATCGTGGTGTCCGAGCGCTGGCTGCCCCCGTCGTCGCGCCCGTACCTGCTGTTGTCGCCCGACCGGGTGTCGGAGCCGATGAGCAGGATGTTCTGCGCGTCCCGCGCGATCGGCCTCGGACGCTCCTTCTCGTACGTCCTCAGCTCGGCGGCGGCACCCGTGTCGGTCGTGATGTTGCCGTCGAGCTTCTGGTAGAACCACCAGCCCGCCCCGGCCGCCGCCAGCACCAGGAACGACCCGGCGAGGGCCGTCCACCTGATCCAGTGGCGCCGGTGGCCGGGCAGGCCGTCCTTCGGCCGTTCGGCCCAGGTGCCGAACCTGCCGGCGTTCCCGGCCCGCGCGCCCGGGCCTTCCTCGCCCACGGCTCCGGACGCGTCCTGTGTCCCGTCCGTGGGCTCGCCCCCGGACGAGTGGTCCGGGCGCTCCGGGGGGCCGGCACTGTCGGTCACGTCTGCGTCCATCCTTCACGGTCGGCGGCGCGCTGGGCCGCCGGTCGCAGAAGTAGACGGCTGAACCTCACGCTTGGTTGTGCACACAGGCAGTTCGGCGTTGCTTCGTATCGCCCGATCATGTACCGCCGTCGGTGCTCAGTCCCGGGGGCTCGGCCCGTCCTGGGCCGGACGGGTGGCCCACGGGGTGCTTGTCATACCGCGCTGCGGGTGACCCGCTCGGTCCGGACGCGCTGGGCGAGACCGTCCTCGTCCAGCCGGTCGAGGTGACGGCACAGGACCACGGATCCCCCCGAGGCCAGTGGCGCGAACAGTCCGGCGGAGAGCCCCTCCCAGGTGTCGTACGCCCGTCCCGTCAGCAGCCGGGCCCCCGGGGCCAGCCCGAGCTCTGCCGCGTCCTGCCGCGCCCTGGTCACCAGCTGGTCCCCCGTCAGCTCGACGCCGCCCACGGCCAGGGCGGGCGCGGCGGGGTCCACCGGCGCGTACGGGGCGAACCGGTCGCCCTGGCCCGGCACCTCCACGGCGTAGTCCGCGAACCCGTCGGGGGCCTGCGGGAAGCGCCCGCCCAGGGGGCGCAGGGCCAGGGCCACCCGCTCCCCCCGGCACGCGCGGGCCCGCTCCAGCGTGTCCGGTCCGCTGACGACCAGATCGGCGGCGGCGGGGTCGCCATGGACGTCGGCGACCACGCCGACCGAGGAACAGGCGAGCAGCCAGACCGCGGACTGCCAGTGGGCCGGCAGCAGCAGGGCGAGCCGGTCGCCGGGCTCGGCGGCGAGGTCGCCCTGCACCAGATTGGCGGTCTTGGCCACCCAATTGGCGAACGTCGCCACCGACAGTTCGACGCGCTCTCCGGTTGCGTCGTCGTAGAAAGTGACGAGGGGACGGGCGGGGTCCGCGGCGAGCGCGGATCGCAGCAGGTCGGCGGGGGTGCGATCACTGGCGTTCATCCGGGCAAGAGTACGCGTCGGACGCCGCCCGGGCGGGGCGGTCGGGTGGCGCGTACACCGGTTCGGCAGACGGGCCGTCAGGTAACGGCGGGAGCACTCCAGTAGCCGGGAATGCCGGACTCGGCGAAGGATTTCCTGTATGCGTGCACTTCTCTCCACCTCCATCGGCGTCACCTGCGCGGCGGCACTCACCCTCCCGCTCGCCGCACCCGCGCCGGCCCTTCCCGCTCCCGCCCCGGTCGCCCACGCGCCCGCGGCCCCCGCTGCCGAGCCCCTGGGCTCGACCCAGTCACTGCCCCTGCGGCCGCTCGGCGACGGTGCCTCCCGGGCCGCCGGCGAACCCACCGACTCCGCCTCCCCGTCCCCCGGCGGGCAGGGCCTGCGGCAGCTCGCCTCGCACCGCTTCTCCCTCGTCGGCGTCGTCTGGGACGACGCCGACACCGAACTGCACGGCACGGTCCAGGTGCGGACCCGAGCGGCCGGCACCGGCCGTTGGTCGGCCTGGCAGGACCTGGAGACACACAACACCGACCACTCCGCCGACACCGGGAGCGCCGAACGCGAGTCGGGCACGGTCCGCGGCTCCACCGCCCCCCTGTGGGTGGGTGACTCGGACGGTGTGGACGTACGCGTCCACGGTGAGGCGGGCGGACCGCGGACCGGCGCCGGCGACACCGCCGCGCTCCCCGCGGGCCTGCGGGTGGAACTCGTCGACCCCGGCGACGACCCGCAGCAGCCACCGGCCGCCGGCGCCACGACGGCGGCGACACCGGCGGTCGCCACCCCGTCCACCGGGATCACGGCACCGGTCGCCTCCCCGCAGGCCGGCGCACTCCCGGACTCCGCCGCCCTCGCCGTGGCCGCAGCCGAGAGCTCCGCGGTCAACGCCGACCTCGCCCCGCTCGGCGCCACCGAGATCTCGGCACTGAGCAAGGCCGAGTCCGAGGAGCAGGCGGTCGTCGCGGCGGGTGCCAAGCCCTACGTGGGGCCCCGCCCGCGCATCGTCACGCGCAAGGGCTGGGGCGCCGACGAGAGCCTGCGTGAGCGGGCGTTCGCCTACACCAGCACGGTCAAGGCCGCGTTCATCCACCACAGCGCCACCGGCAACAACTACACCTGCTCCCAGGCGCCCTCGGTGCTGCGCAGCATCTACCGCTACCACGTCAAGAGCAGCGGCTGGCGCGACTTCGGCTACAACTTCGCCGTCGACAAGTGCGGGAACATCTACGAAGGACGCGCCGGGGGCGTGTCGAAGGCGGTGCTGGGGGCCCACACGCTCGGGTTCAACACCAACAGCATGGGCATCGCGGTACTCGGGACGTACAGCTCCAAGAACCCGCCGGCCGCCGCGGTGACCGCCATCGCCAAGCTCACCGCCTGGAAGCTCGGCCTTTTCGGCCGCAACCCCAAGGGGAAGGTCACGCTCGTCTCCGGTGGCAGCGGCAAGTACAAGAAGGGCGCCAAGGTCAAACTCCACGTCATCGCCGGCCATCGCGACGGCTTCGCAACCGAATGCCCCGGGAGCCGTCTCTACAAGAAGCTCGGCACGGCCCGGAAGAGTTCGGCCACCCTGCAGGGCCGCTGACCGGGAGGGCCCCGACCGGTCTGCATACACTGGCCAGCCGAAACGAGGCCAGGCCCCAGCAGGAAGCAGAGACGGCGCTGTGACAGAGGCAAGAGAAGCGATCCTCCTGGTCGGGGGCAAGGGCACCCGGCTGCGCCCGCTCACGGTGCACACCCCGAAGCCGATGGTGCCGGCGGCGGGCGTCCCGTTCCTCACGCACCAACTGGCGCGCGCCAGGGCCGCCGGGGTGGAGCACATCGTGCTCGCGACCTCCTACCTGGCGGAGGTGTTCGAACCGCACTTCGGCGACGGATCCTCGCTCGGCCTGTCCATCGAGTACGTCACCGAGCGGGAACCCCTCGGTACCGGCGGAGCCATCCGCAACGTGGCGGCGAGACTCTCCTCGGGTCCGGACGACCCCGTCCTCATCTTCAACGGGGACATCCTCACCGGCCTCGACATCCGGGCCCTGGTCGCGTCGCACGCCACCTCCGGGGCGGACGTCTCCCTCCACCTCACCCGGGTGGAGGACCCGCGCGCGTTCGGCCTCGTACCGACCGACGCCACGGGCAGGGTGACCGCCTTCCTGGAGAAGCCGCAGACGCCCGAGGAGATAGTCACCGACCAGATCAACGCCGGGGCGTACATCTTCCGCAGGTCCGTCATCGACACCATCCCGGCCGGCCGGCCCGTCTCGGTGGAGCGCGAGACCTTCCCCGGGCTCCTCGCCTCGGGCGCCCACCTCCAGGGCATGGTGGACTCCACCTACTGGCTGGACCTGGGCACCCCCCAGGCGTTCGTCCGCGGCTCGGCCGACCTGGTGACGGGCCGCGCACCGTCCCCCGCCGTCCCCGGGCGCTGCGGAGACCGGCTGGTGATGCCCACGGCCAGGGTGGCCGTCGACGCCAAGCTCACCGGCGGCACCGTCGTCGGCGAGGGGGCGGTCGTCGGCGAGGGCGCGAGGATCAGCGGCTCGACGGTGCTCGCGGACGCCGTCGTGGAACCCGGCGCCGTGATCAACGACTCGCTGATCGGGGCCGGCGCCCGGATCGGCAGCCGCACGGTCCTGTCGGGCGCGGTGATCGGCGACGGCGCGCAGGTCGGCGCCGACAACGAACTGCGGGAGGGGATCCGCGTCTGGTGCGGCGCGGTCCTCCCGGACGCCTCGGTCCGCTTCTCGTCCGACCGCTGAGAGGTCCCCTCCGGCCGGTGAGACGTCCGAGAGGTCCCCTCCGGCCGGAGGCATGAGAGGCCCCTCCGGCCGGTGAGACGTCCGCGAGCTCCCTCCGGCCGGTGAAAGGTCCCCTCCGGCCGTACCCTCGATAGGCACCCCCCGACGACCGAGGACCTCATCCGTGGCTGGACGCTTCGTACCCCGCACCACCGCCGTGCCCCGGCAGCAGCAGCCTGCCGCCACGGACGCGTCCGCCTCGTACCGGACCTGGACGCCGCCGGGACCGCTGGACCTGCGGCTGGTCCTCTCGCCGCTGCGGCGGGGCCCCGCCGACCCCGCCTACCGGGCACTGCCCGACGGCACGTTCTGGCGGGCCACCCGCACCCCCGCCGGGCCCGGCACCCTGCGGGTCGCGGCGGCCCCGGACGGCCGGGTCGCGGCGGCGGCGTGGGGGCCCGGGGCGCGGTGGCTCCTGGACCAGCTGCCCACGCTGCTGGGCGGGAGCGACGCCCCCGAGGCATTCCGCCCCCACCACCGGCTGGTCGCCACGACCCACCACCGGCGGCCCGGCCTGCGGCTGCTGCGCACCGGGCTGGTCATGGAGTCGCTCATCCCGTCGATCCTGGAACAGAAGGTGACCACCGACGAGGCCTACCGCGCCTGGCGCCTGCTGGTCCGCACCTACGGCACCCCGGCCCCCGGTCCCGCGGGCGCGGAGTTCGCCGCGTACGGCCTGTACGTCATGCCGGACGCCCGGACCTGGTCGAGGATCCCGTCCTGGGAGTGGCACCGGGCCGGCGTGGACTCCAAACGCTCGGAGACGGTCCTGCGCGCGGTGCGGGTGGCGCGCCGCATGGAGGAGGCGGCGTCGATGGAACTCCCCGAGGCCATGGCCCGGCTGCAGCTGATCGCGGGCATCGGCCCCTGGACGGCGGCCGAGACGCTCCAGCGTTCCAACGGCGCGGCCGACGCGGTCACCGTCGGCGACATCCACCTCCCCGGCATCGTCGGCCACGCCCTGGCGGGCGACAGGGACGCCGACGACGACGCCATGCTGGCCCTCCTGGCCCCGTACGCGGGCCAGCGGCACCGGGCGACCCGGCTGATCCTGCTCTCGGGCCACACCCCGCCGCGCCGGGCTCCCCGCATGACGCCGCGCGACATCGCCCGTCTGTAGCCCCCTGCCCGGTCGTGCACGGCAGGAGGCACCCGGCCCGGCCTACCGGACGGTGAGGAATGCCTCCGCGTCCCGGGCGGCCCGGGCCGGCGGAGCGGCCTTCGCGTGCCCCACGGCCACCGCGCCGAGCGGGTCCCAGTCGGCCGGAAGATCCAGTACCTCCCGGACCACGTCCCGGCAGAACATCGTCGAGGACACCCAGGCCGAGCCCAGCCGCTCCCCGGCCAGCGCCACCAGGAAGTTCTGCACGCCCGCGCCGGCGGCCACCACGAACATCTCCCGCTCGGCCGTGTCCCGCCGCTCGTCCCCGTAGGCGTGCGCGCCCTCCGTCACCAGGCAGGGCACCACGAGGTAGGGCGCGTCGCGCAGGACGTCGCCGCGGCGCACCCGCTTGGCGATCGATTCCTCGGCGCGGCCGTCCCGGCGCAGGTCCGCGATCCAGGCGTCCCGCATCGCGTCGAGCAACCGGGTCCGCGACCGTGCCGACTCGAGCAGGACGAAGCGCCACGGGGTGGTGTGGTGCGGCGCCGGGGCCGTCACCGCCGCGGCGACCGCGCGCCGTACCGCACCCGGGTCCACGGGCTCGTCCGTGAACTCCCGCACCGTACGCCGGAGGTTCAGCGCCTCCCGCACCGCTTCGGACGTCCCGAGCCGGAACATGTCGTCGGCCGCGACCCGCACCATCGCCCTGGCGCCGTCCTCGGAGCCGGGCGGGGCCATCACGTGGGCCAGTCCCCGCACGACGGCGACCGGAAGACCGGACATCTTGCCCTTCACCAGGTCACCGGCCGAGGCCAGCTCGTCGGCCGTGGCGACCACGGTGGCGTGCAGCGGGTTGCCGTACGCGTCCGTGCCGCCCCGCAGGTCGTCCAGGACCCGGACCCCCGCCGCACCGATCGCCACATCGGTCAGTCCGTTGCGCCAGGGCCGCCCGAAGGTGTCCGTGACGACGACCCCGACGTCGACGCCGAGCGCGTCCCGCAGCCCGTCCCGGATCGACCGGGCCGAGGCGTCCGGGTCCTCGGGGAGCAGCAGCACCGTTCCGGCCGGGGTGTTCGAGGCGTCCACCCCGGCGGCGGCCATGACGAGCCCCTGCCGGTTCTCCACGATCCGCAGTGTGCCGCGCCGGGCGACCACCCGGACGGTCTCGGCGTCGATCGCCGCCTCGCGGTCGGCGGCCTCGACGATCCGGCCCTCGGCCTTGGAGACGATCTTCGAGGTGACCAGGAGGACGTCACCGTCGGCGAGGCCCGGCTCCGTCGCAGCGATGAGCTTCGCGAGGTCGTCCCCGGCGCGGACCTCGGGCATCCCGGGCAGCGCCCACACCCGGTAGGAGGGCACACCGGCGCCCGGTCCGCTCATGCCCGCACCTCCTCGGCCAGCGCCAGTGCCTGCCGGGCCATCTCGGCCGTCGCGTCCACGTCCGTCATCATCAGGGGCACGGCCCGGCAGCGGATCCCGGCGGCCTCCACCTCGCCGACGGTTCCGGCGTCCACGGTGTCGACGAGCCAGCCGTCCAGGAGCCCGGAGCCGTAGTGCCGGGCGACGGCCGAGGCCGTCGACTCGACGCCCACGGCGGCCAGTACCTTGTCGGCCATGCCGCGCACCGGGGCGTCCCCGACGATGGGGGACAGCCCGACGACCGGCACCCCGGCCTCGGCGATGGCCTCACGGATGCCGGGCACGGCGAGGATGGTCCCCACCGACACGACCGGGTTGGACGGCGGGAAGAGGATGACGTCGGCCCCGGCGAGGGCCTCCAGGACGCCGGGAGCGGGCTTGGCCTGCTCGGCGCCCACCGGGACGATCGCCTGCGCCGGGACGGAGGCGCGCAGCCTGACCCAGTACTCCTGGAAGTGCACGGCCTTGCGCTCACCGTCGACGTCGACCGCCACATGGGTCTCGACGCGGTCGTCGGACATCGGGATCAGCCTGACGCCCGGCTTCCAGCGCGCGCAGAGCGCCTCGGTGACGGCGCTGAGGGGGTAGCCGGCGCCGAGCATCTGCGTACGCACGATGTGGGTGGCGAAGTCGCGGTCGCCGAGGCCGAACCACTCGGGGCCGACGCCGTAGGCGGCGAGTTCCTCCTTGACGTGGAAGCTCTCCTCGGTGCGCCCCCAGCCCTGCTCCTCGTTGATGCCACCGCCGAGGGTGTACATCACGGTGTCCAGGTCGGGGCAGACCTTCAGGCCGAACAGATGGATGTCGTCGCCGGTGTTGCCGATGACCGTGATGTCCGCGTCCGGGACGGCCTGTTTGAGGCCACGCAGGAAACGAGCACCACCGATACCGCCGGCCAGAACCACAATGCGCATACGGACAGTGTGTCAGGCGGAGTCCGGCGTCGCCGGGGTGGTGGCGGGCCGGGGTGGAGCGGTCAGGCGGTCACGGTGTCCTGGGCGCACCGCGCCGCGTGCATCGGCATGTCGGTGAGGCCCGGGTAGTAGATGTGGAGGCTGACGGCCGGTTCGAGGGAGTCGTTGACGACCTCGTGGACGTACCCCGGGGCGAAGACGCGCTGTGAGCCGGGTCCCAGAGTGTGTGTCCCGCGGCTCGTGTGCTCCGTCAACTCGCCCTGGAGGACGGTGAGTACACCGGAGGACGGGCCGTGGTGGTGACGCCCGCTGCCCTGGCCGGGGACCCAGCTGAGCAGCCAGACCTCGTAGCCGAGCGGCGTCTCGCCCGCCCTGGGGGAGCCCGGAACCGGGGGGACCGCCCGCAGCCGGTGGTACCAGCGTGTGGCGGCGTCGTACCGGACGAGCGGGGCCCAGTGGTCCCGGTCGGCCGCGATGGAGCGGGCGAGCCCGGCGAACTCGGACACGGTGGAGGGGTGGGAGCGGGCCGGCCGCAGGAGGTGCTGGACCTCGAGGATGTCGCCGGCGATCTGGAGGTCGCTGTCGCTGTTCATGGATGCGGTGGTTCCTCGGCGTGGGAGGCACGTGCGGGGGGCGCCGCGCAGACACGGTCCTCACCGCCGGCGTGCGGATCTGGCGGGTACCGGGTGTGCGCCGATAGCGGGGCTGGTCAGAGCTGGAGCACCAGGGCGGGCTTCAACAGCTGTGACAGCTGGAACAGCAACAGCGGGCCTGGACAGCCGTACGGAACCCACGGATGTGGGTCGGGTACGTCACTGCGGTCGCTGGCATACACGCAAGAAGACCGGCTCGGCGGGTGTTCTGTCAACTCGATGCCCGGTTCGGCGGCAATCTTTCACCCCATTCGGTCGTGGAGGCAGAAGAAAGGTTTTGGCAGCCGCAGGAGAGGCAAGGTGGCGCAACAACCGTGTCCTCATGTGCGAGGGACGCCCGTGACCCGACTGTGATCTTGATCCCTTCGGTGATCGAATCGCGACATCGAGGGGGTCCCGGACGTCTCACCCGGTGAGAAGCGGCGCACGAGGAGACCGGCGGCATATGTCAGGTTTTTGGTGATTTAAGCACTTTGTGCATAGGCTTGGTTCCGCAGAGTGAATACCGAGGCCAATAGCAGATCTTCGCTTGACTGGCCCAGAGCTACACACTTGTAATTTCACTCGTGTTGTTCGGCCTCACGTAACGGCCGCACCACGGTGAAGCAAGAGACAGACGAGGGGCGCACATGACCGAGCTGTTCCAGCAACTGCTGGTCGAGGACGCGGACGAAGAACTCGGCTGGCAGGAGCGCGCGCTGTGCGCCCAGACCGACCCCGAGTCCTTCTTCCCCGAGAAGGGCGGGTCGACCCGCGAGGCCAAGAAGGTCTGTCTCGCCTGCGAGGTCCGCTCCGAGTGCCTCGAGTACGCCCTCAACAACGACGAACGGTTCGGCATCTGGGGCGGCCTGTCCGAGCGCGAGCGGCGGCGCCTGAAGAAGGCTGCCATCTGACCCGCCGCGCGGCGGCCCGGCCGGCACGCTGATGGCCTGTGGCACCGGTACCCCGCGCGGGTCCGGGTGCCACGGGCCATCGACGTGTCCGGGCGCCTGCTCCGGCATCCGGCCGACCGCTGCGCACGGGGCGCACATCCGTACCGCCGGTGGGGCCCCGTCCGAGAGATGCGCCGGCGCGTGGCACCGGTGCCCGGCGCGGGTCCGGGTGCACGGGCCATCGACGTGTCCGGGGCGCCTCCCCTGCGGCCGGTCAACCGCTCGGCACGGGGCGCACATCCGTACCGTTAGTGTGGGGCCCCGTCCGAGAGACGCGCCAACGCCCCGCCGGGGCGCGCGTGTACACCGATGCAGCCCCCGGGGGGACGCCCCTCCGGACCCGGCCGGAGGGCCCGTACCCCGATGTCCGTGCACAGCCACCCGGCGGCGCCGAACCCGTCCGCCGCCGCCCCAGAGTTCCCCCGGCACGTCGTCACCGCCGTGCTCGTCTCCCACGACGGCGCACGCTGGCTGCCCGATGTCCTGGCCGGGCTGCTCGGGCAGGAACGCCCCGTGCAGAACGTCGTCGCCGCCGACACCGGCAGCGCCGACGACTCCGCGCACCTGGTGACTCAGGCCCTCGGCGGCGAGCGCGTCCTGCACCTCGCGCGCCGCACGAGCTTCGGCACCGCCGTGGAGGAGGCGACCCGCACGGCCGGCGTCCTCACCCCCGAGGACCTGCCGTACCTCAAGCGCCCCAGCGGCTGGGACCCGGTCACCCGCAGCTGGCGCGACGACGCGTACGACCTGCCGGAACTACCGCACGGCGAACCCGTCCAGTGGCTGTGGCTGCTCCACGACGACAGCGCACCCGAGCCGGACGCGCTCGCCGAGATGCTGCGCGTCGCCGACCAGGACAAGCACGCCGCCGTCGTCGGACCGAAACTGCGCGGCTGGTACGACCGCAAGCAGCTCCTCGAGGTCGGCGTCTCCATCGCCAACAGCGGACGCCGCTGGACCGGCCTCGACCGGCGCGAGCAGGACCAGGGACAGCACGACCAGGTCCGCACCGTGCTCTCCGTGTCGACCGCCGGCATGCTCGTGCGCCGTGACGTCTGGGAGGAGCTCGGCGGCTTCGACCGCAGGCTCCCGCTCATGCGGGACGACGTGGACCTCTGCTGGCGCGCCCACCTGGCCGGCCACCGCGTCCTCGTCGCCCCCGACGCGGTCCTGCGGCACGCCGAGGCGTCCGCCCGGGAACGCCGCCCCATCGACTGCGCCGGACGCTCCGTCTCCAGCCCGCACCGCGTCGACAAGGCCGGCGCCGTCTACACCATGCTCGTCAACGCCCGGGGCAGGCAGCTGCCCTGGGCGCTGCTCCGCATCGTCCTCGGGACGCTGCTCCGCACCCTCGCCTACCTCGTCGGCAAGGCGCCCGGACAGGCGCTCGACGAGGTCGCCGGACTCTTCGGCACCCTGCTGCGCCCCGGCCGGATCCTCGCCGGACGGCGGGCTCGCGGCAAGGGCGGCGTCGACGCCGCCGAACTGCGGTCCCTCTTCCCGCCGCCCGGCGCCACCG
Source organism: Streptomyces sp. NPDC005899 (assembly GCF_040629645.1). NCBI lineage: Bacteria > Bacillati > Actinomycetota > Actinomycetes > Kitasatosporales > Streptomycetaceae > Streptomyces > Streptomyces sp. NPDC005899. The sequence continues at coordinate 12,521 of NZ_JBEXWB010000077.1, forward strand.
TCCGGGCCACCGTCGAGCAGGTCGCCGGCAACTTCGGCAGCCGCGCCGACTCCGACTCCGGCGGTTCACGGCACGGAGCCGTCGAATCCGGCCCCGGCGGGGACGACGCCGACTTCCTGGAGATCGAACAGTTCGCACGGGTCAAGCGCATCGTCCGCAAGCCCGGCCCCGTACTCTTCGCGCTCCTCCTCCTGGTCTCGCTGGTCGCCTGCCGCGGCCTGCTCAGCGGGGGCGCCCTCGCGGGCGGTGCGCTGCTGCCCGCCCCCGCCGACGTGTCCGACCTCTGGGGGCGGTACGCGGACGGCTGGCACACGGTCGGCACCGGCGGCGCCCTGACCGCACCGCCCTACCTCGGCATGGTCGCCGCCCTGTCGGCGCTCTTCCTCGGCTCCACGGGCTTCGCGCTCACCGTGCTGCTGGTCTGCTCGGTCCCCCTCGCGGGGCTCACCGCCTACTTCGCCTCCCGGCCGCTGCTCCAGTCCAGGCTCCTGCGGGCCTGGGCGAGCGTCGCGTACGCCTTCCTGCCCGCGGCCACGGGGGCACTGGCCACCGGCCGCATCGGCACCGCCGTCCTGGCGGTCCTGCTCCCGCTCATCGCCCGGGCCGCCGTCGCCGCGTACGGGCTGCGCGGCGACGGCGGCGCCACCCGGGGCAGTTGGCGCGCGACCTGGGCGTACACGCTGCTGCTCACCGTGACGATGGCCTTCACGCCGGTGGTCTGGCCGCTCGCGGTGGTCCTCGGACTGGGCGCCCTCGTCCTGCGCCGCGACGACATCACCGCGTACGGGCTGCGCTTCCTCGCCATGGCCGGCACGCCGCTGCTGATCCTCGCCCCCTGGTCGCTGTCGCTGCTGACGGGCCCCTCCGGCTTCCTCAGGGAGGCCGGTCAGGACCTCGGCACCGGCACGGCGACGGCCCTCGACCTGCTCGGCATCAGCCCCGGCGGGCCCAAGGCCGCAGGGGGCGTCCTGCTGCTGGGCATCGTCCTGGCGGCGCTCGCCGCGCTGCTGCGCGGTGAGCGGCAGTTCGCCGTCCGGACCGCCTGGACCACCGCACTCGTCGGTCTGCTCTTCGCCGGGCTGGCCAACGGGTCCACCTGGGCCGGCCCCGCCACCCTCGTCTACGGCGCCGCACTGATCGCCGCCGCCCTCCTCGGCGCCGACGGTGCCCGGGTCCGGGTCGCGGAGCTCAGCTTCGGCTGGCGCCAGCCCGTCGCGGCGCTGATCGCCCTGGCGGCCGGGATCGCGCCCGTGCTGGCCGCGGTGGGCTGGATGATCGGCGGCGCCGCGGGACCGCTCGAGCGCCGCGATCCGGTGCAGGTGCCGGCGTTCGTCGCGGAGGAGAGCGCCACCCGCGACCAGCCACGGACCCTGGTCCTGGGCGGCTCGTCCCCGGCGGCGGTGTCCTACAGCCTGGTCCGGGGTTCGGGCGCCAGGCTCGGCGACGCCGAACTCACCGAGGCGGGCGGCGTGAACGCGCACCTGGACAAGGTCGTCGCCAACCTCGTGGCGGGCTCCGGCGCCGACCAGGGCAGCCAGCTCAGCCGCTTCGCGATCCGCTACGTCCTCGTGCGGGACGGGGCGCCCCGGCAGATGAGCCGGGTGCTCGACGCGACGCCCGGCCTGAGCCGGCTGAGCCAGCTGGACGGCAGCGCGCTGTGGCGGGTCGACCGCCAGGTGGCCCGCCTCATGATCGTCCCGGCGGGCGAGGGTGGCGAAGCGGTGCCCGTCGGTTCGCTGCCCGTCGAAGCCCACTCCAAGGTCCCCGCTGGTGACTCGGGCCGGGTGCTCCGGATCGCCGACGCGGCCGACCCCGGCTGGCAGGCGACCCTGGACGGGCGCACCCTGAAGCCGAAGACGGTGGACGGCTGGGCCCAGGGCTTCGAACTCCCCGCCGCCGGCGGCACGCTGGACCTCACCTACGACACCCCGCTCACGCACACCGCCTGGATCTGGGCCCAAGTACTGCTCGGCGTGGTGCTGCTGGTCCTGGCCCTGCCGGGCCGGCGCCGTGAGGTCGACGACGACCTGCCCGAGGAGACCGCGACGGTCACGGCCGAGCCGGTCGAGGGCGAGGGCCGAAGGGCCCGCAGGCTGCGGGCCGCCGCGCAGGCGGAGGCGGCCGGGGAGGACGGCGAGGCCGGGGGGCACGCGGCCTTCGGCGCTTCCGGTGAGGAGGCGGACCCGTACGAGGCTCCGCGCGCTTCGCCCGCCGGGACCGCCGCGGACGCGCCCGGGCCGGTGCGGGAGGGCTACATCCCGGCGCAGCAGAGCGCCGACCCGTATCCCGTCGCGACGGCAGGCCAGGACGGCGCGGGCACGTACGCGGCGGCCGGGCAGCAGGGTTACGGCGAGGGCGGCTGGGACGGCCAGCAGTACCCGGACGCCGGCTACGGTCAGTACCAGGGCGGGCAGGACGGGCAGGACGGGCAGGACGGGGGCCAGTACTACCAGGGCGAGTCCTACTCCCAGGAGCCCTACCTCCAGGAGCCCTACTCCCCGGACCCGTACGGGCAGGACGCCTCCCAGGACCCGTACGGACAGGACGCGTACCGGCAGGACGCCGACCGGCAGCAGGGCGTCCACGATCCGTACGGCTATCCCCAGCAGCAGCCCTACACCCCGCAGACGGGCGGCGCGGCCGCCCCGTACGACGGCCGGGACGACACCGCCCCGTACGCCGCGGGGGACGACACCGCCCCGTACGACGGGCACGACGAGAACCGAGCCCCGGGCCAGGGCCCGTGGCAGACCGGCAACGCATCGCGAGGCGAGTCCGAGTGAAGTCCACCCCCCTGTCCCTCATCGCGGGCACCGTCGCCCTCGCCGCCGTCACCGGTTTCGCCGCGCTCAACGCGCCCGGCGGCACGGGAGCGCCGGAGGCGAAGGCCGCCTCCCGGCTCCCCGTCGAGCGCTCCAGCCTGCTCTGCCCGGCGCCCAGCACGTCCGAACTGGCGGACACCACGTACACGTCCTTCACCCCGGCGGCGAAGGGCGGCGGGGAATCGGGGACCGCGAAGCTGAATCCGTCCGTGCCGCTCCCGGCGGACGGGGCCGAGGACGCCGGCAAGGACGACAAGGACGACAAGAAGGAAAAGGCCGGGCAGGATCCGGGCAAGCCGGTCGTCACCCTCGACCGAGCCGGTGAGCCGGCCACCGCCGCCACCTCCGCCTCCGACGCCCCCGCGCTCATCGGTACGGCCACCGGCCGGCTGGCCCCGGGCTGGACGGCCCAGCAGACCACCATGACCCCCGCGGGCGACGCGCGCGGTCTCCTCGGGCTCAGCTGCACCGCGCCGGACACGGACTTCTGGTTCCCCGGCGCGAGCACGTCGAAGAACCGGCAGGACTACATCCACCTCACGAACCCGGACGACACCGCGGCAGTGGCGGACATCGAGATGTACGGGCCCGAGGGCACTCTCGAGTCCGACGCCGCCGAAGGCGTCACGGTCCCCGCCAGGTCGAGTGTCTCGCTGCTCGTTCCCACCCTCACGACGGAGGCCGTCGAGGATGTGACCCTCCACGTGACCACCCGGACCGGCCGCATCGGCGCGGTCGTCAGGGCGGCCGACAGGACCGTGGGCAGCGACTGGCTGGCCGCGTCGGACGACCCGGCGGGCACCCTCGTCCTGCCCGGTATCCCGGCCGATGCCACCTCCGTGCGCCTGGTGGCCTACGCACCCGGGGAGGACGACGCCGACGTCAAGGTGCAACTCCTGGGCAGGACGGCGACGTTCGCCCCCGCCGGCAACGCCACCCTGCACATCAAGTCGGGGATGACCGCGAGCGTCGACCTGAAGAACGTCACGCGGGGGGAGCCCGGAACGCTCCGGCTGTCCCCCGAGGGAGGCGGCGCGACGCCGATCGTCGCCGCGCTGCGGGTGGTGCGCGGCACCGGAGCCGGGCAGGAGGTCGCCTACATCCCGGCGACCGGGCCGGTGGGCGCACGGGCGAGCGTCGCCGGCAACCGGGCGAAGGGCACGGTGCTGTCGCTGACCGCACCGGGCGCCACGGCCGAGGTGAAGGTCACCGCCTCCGCGGGCAGCGAAGCCGGGGAGAGCACCGTCAAGACGTACACGGTCAAGGGCGGGACGACCCTCGAGGTCGTCCCCGAGGCCCCGGCGGGACTCAAGGGCGTCTACGCGCTGACGGTGGAGCCGGAGTCGGGCGGCCCGGTCCACGCGGCGCGCACGCTGACGGTCGCGGAGGGCGGCATCGACATGTTCACCGTCCAGACACTGCCGGACGACGGGGGCACGGTCGAGGTGCCGGCCGCCGAGCAGGACCTGTCCGTCCTGGACGACTGAGGCGTACCGGGCGCCCTCGACGGCCGGGCTCCGGGCGCTCGGCAGCCGGGCTCAGGTGCCCGGGAAGGCTGGGACCCCGAGGGAGCCGGACCCTCAGCCGGGCGGGCGTGGTCTCTCCGGTGGCCGTGCCTCGCTGCCCTCGGTGGCCGGGACGGGAGCGGCGCCGGCAGCCGGTATCAGTCCTGGCCGTAGCGCGGGTCGACCGACTCGGGCGAGAGGCCGAGCAGCTCGGCCACCTGTTCCACGACGATCTCGTGTACGAGCAGGGCGCGCTCGTCGCGGCCCTTGGCGCGGATCTCCACGGGGCGCCGGTAGATGACGATCTGCGCGGGCCGCCCCTTCGTGGCGGACACCGCGCGGCCCAACGGCACGCTGTCCTCCAGGACGTCCGGCACGTCGAGGACGAGGAAGTCGACCTCCGCCAGCTGGGGCCAGCGCCGTTCGAGCCGCTCCACCGAATCCTGGACCAGATCGCGGAAGCTCTCCGCCCTGCTGACGGACAGCGGAACCTGGGGCGGGGCGAGCGGTCCGCGCATGCCACGGCCGTGACGGTCGCGGCCGCGGGGCCGTGGCTCGGACGGGTGGGGAGGTACGGGGCTGTCCATCACCGACGCAGCGTAACGCCCCTTCGGGGGGAGGGATCACGCCTCCTGCGCAGGTCGGCCTGATGTCCACACATGAACATTTCAGCCAGGGATGGGTTCTGATCCAGCCCCTCATGTGATCGTCGAGCTTTCGTCATGTGCCTGCATATGCACCCCGGTGACCCGGTACGAACCGGCCCACGAGTGCGCGAACGCGTGGCCACGCAGGTCGGAGCGGTCGCGCGGAAACGATTCGGTCCGGGCCTCGGCGGGCGACACGAGCAGGTGAGCCGGGCCGGAGTCGTCGCAGCCCGCTCAAGAGTGCGGTACCGTCCAACATCGTGAGCCCTGTACGTCGCTGTTCGCGAACCGCGTGCGGCCGTCCCGCCGTCGCGACACTGACGTACGTCTATGCCGACTCGACCGCGGTCCTCGGCCCGCTCGCCACCTATGCCGAGCCCCACTGCTACGACCTCTGCGCCGAGCACGGCGAGCGGCTCACCGCGCCGCGCGGCTGGGAGGTCGTCCGGCTCTCCGACCCCTCCGGTCCCACCCACCCCAGCGGTGACGACCTGGAAGCACTCGCCAACGCGGTGCGGGAAGCCGCCAGGCCGCAGGGCCGGGCGGCCGAGGCGGGCGGCCGTGGGCCACGCACCGCGGATCCGGTCGAGGTCGCGCGCCGAGGCCACCTCAGGGTGCTGCGCTCCCCGGAGTCCTGACGGGCCCTGGGCTTCCCCGGGTTTCCCCGGCCGGCCCCCACGCCTGTTCCCCCTCCGCGCACCTCCGGGCCGCCACACACGCGTCCCTTCCCCCTCCCGGCACGTCAGCCGATCGCCCAGGCACGCGCCCGACCCAGCCCCCCCCCGACACGTCAGCCGTCGCCCGCGCGCGCCCCGCCTCCCGCGCTGACGTGCGGCCGTGTCCGCCGGGGTGTCCGGCCGCGGCCGGACGGGGAGCGGGGTGCGGGGGCCGGGGCGCGGGGGCGCTCCGCCGACGGGCGTTCCGGGACCGCCGGGTAGTTTGGGCGGTCCGTAAAGACCCCAGGAGGACCGGCCGTGGTTGCTGACCTGTCGCAGCTCGTGAAGGCGTACGACGTGCGCGGAGTGGTGCCCGACCAGTGGGACGAGCCGCTCGCCGAGCTGTTCGGCGCCGCCTTCGTCCAGGTCACGGACGCGGACGCCATCGTCATCGGCCACGACATGCGCCCCTCCTCGCCCGGCCTGGCCCGGGCCTTCGCCCACGGCGCGACCCGACGCGGAGCCGACGTCACCCTCATCGGGCTCTGCTCGACCGACCAGCTCTACTACGCCTCCGGAGCACTGGACCTGCCCGGAGCCATGTTCACGGCCTCGCACAACCCGGCGCGGTACAACGGCATCAAGATGTGCCGGGCCGGAGCGGCGCCCGTCGGCCAGGACACCGGCCTGACCACGATCCGCACCCTCGTCGAGGAGTGGTCGCAGCACGGTGCCCCCGCGAGGACCGCCACGGCGCGGGGCACGGTCACCGAGCGCGACACCCTCGCCGACTACGCCGCGCATCTCCTGGGCCTCGTCGACCTCTCCGGCGTCCGCCCGCTGAAGGTCGTCGTCGACGCGGGCAACGGCATGGGCGGCCACACCGTCCCGACCGTCTTCGCCGGCCTCCCTCTCGACCTCGTCCCGATGTACTTCGAGCTGGACGGCACCTTCCCGAACCACGAGGCCAACCCGCTCGACCCGGCGAACATCGTGGACCTCCAGGCCCGTGTCCTCGCCGAGGGCGCCGATCTCGGCCTCGCCTTCGACGGAGACGCCGACCGCTGCTTCGTCGTCGACGAGCGTGGTGAAGGCGTCTCCCCGTCCGCGATCACCGCCCTGGTCGCCGCCCGGGAGCTCGCCCGCAACGGCGGCACGGGCACGGTCATCCACAACCTGATCACCTCCTGGTCGGTCCCCGAGGTCGTCCGCGAGAGCGGCGGCAAGCCGGTCCGCACCCGCGTCGGACACTCGTTCATCAAGGCGAAGATGGCCGAGCACGGGGCGATCTTCGGCGGCGAGCACTCCGCCCACTACTACTTCCGCGACTTCTGGAACGCCGACACGGGCATGCTGGCCGCACTCCACGTGCTGGCCGCGCTCGGCGGGCAGGAGGGCCCCCTCTCCGGGCTCGTCGACCGGTACGACCGCTACGCGGGATCCGGCGAGATCAACTCCACCGTCGACGACCAGACGGCCCGGCTCGCCGCGATCAGGGCCGCGTACGGGGACCGCGACGACGTGTCCCTCGACGAACTCGACGGGCTCACCGTGACGAGCACCGACTGGTGGTTCAACCTCCGCCCCTCGAACACGGAGCCACTGCTGCGCCTGAACGTCGAGGCACGCGACGGGGAGACGATGGAGGCCGTACGCGACGAGGTCCTGGCCCTGGTCCGCGCCTGAGTCCCGGCGCCCGGCCCGGGGATGCCCGGCCGTCCGGTCCGTACCCCGGTGCGGCCGGCCGGATCGTGCCGGACCGGCCCGGTGCGGGAAGCGTGCCCGTCGTCCGGCTCCTGTCTGCGTGGCCGGCCGGGTCGTGTGATCCGGCCCTGACCGGCCCGCCGGGTGCCGGCCGTCCTGTTTGTCCGTGCCGGCGGGGCCGCCCGGACCACGCCGGCCGGACCGGAGCCCTTGGCGAGGACTCAGGGGCCGCCCGCCCCACCGGCGGATGCGCGGGCGCACAGGGGCCGCCGGGCCGCGTCCGTCCCGGCCCGGCGGTAGGCTGACGACGCCCCGGCGCGCGGACCCCGACCGGTCCGCACCCGACCCGTACCGCATGTTCGAAGGGACCACCCATGCCGCTCGAAGCCGGCCTCCTGGACATCCTCGCCTGCCCGGCCTGCCACGCCGCGCTCGACGACCGGTCCGCCGCCGACGACCCCGAGCTGGTCTGCACCGGCACGGACTGCGGCCTGGCCTACCCGGTACGCGACGGCATCCCGGTCCTGCTCGTCGACGAGGCCCGCCGCCCCGCGTAACCACGGGACCCGCGCACCCGCGTCCCGCACCTGATCAGCACGGTGATCGGAGGCCCACCACCATGCTCGACGAGTCGCTGCTCGATGCCCCGGAAGCCCTGGCCCGGGCGGACCGCCGCGGTCTGCTCCGCGGTGCGGCCGAGGCCGGCGCCCGGGTCCGCACCGCCGCCCGGCACGCCTCCGAGGCGGGCATCGGGGGCCTCGCTCCCGAAGGGCGGCCGCGCGCCGTCCTCGTCGCCGGCCCGGGTACGGCCGCCCGCGGTGTCGCCGACCTGATCGGAGCCCTCGCGGG
>NZ_JBEXWB010000078.1:0-20502 GCF_040629645.1 Streptomyces sp. NPDC005899
GGTCCCGCGGCACCCTGCGGTGCCCCGGCCCAGGCCGATCAAAACGCTGTGCGCTACTTGCTGTGCGCTACTTCTTGCGGCGACGGCCGCCGCCACCGCTCTTCTGCGCCTTGCGGCGCTCCGCGCGCGTCATCCCGTCACCGTCGGGGCGGCTGCCGTCACCGTCGCCGCTGGCGAAGTCGCCCTCGACGACCCCGCCCTCCCCGTCCACCGTGGGAGCCGAGAAGTGCAGCCGGTCGGGCCGCTGCGGGGCCTCCAGGCCCTTGGCCCGGATCTCCGGACGGCCGCCCGCCGCCACCGGCGCGGCACCCTGCTTCTCCAGGGAGGGCCGCTCCGCGTCCTGCACCGGGACCTCCTCGACCTGCTGCTCCACCTGGACCTCCAGGTTGAACAGGTAGCCGACGGACTCCTCCTTGATGCCCTCCATCATGGCGTTGAACATGTCGAAGCCCTCGCGCTGGTACTCGACCAGCGGGTCCTTCTGCGCCATGGCCCGCAGGCCGATGCCCTCCTGGAGGTAGTCCATCTCGTAGAGGTGCTCGCGCCACTTGCGGTCGAGGACGGACAGCACCACGCGCCGCTCCAGCTCACGCATGATGTCGGAACCGAGCGTCTTCTCGCGCTCCTCGTACTGCTGGTGGATGTCGTCCTTGACGGACTCGGCGATGAAGTCGGCCGTGACACCCGCCAGGTCGCCGGCGGCCTCCTCGAGCTCCTCGACCGTGACCTTCACCGGGTAGAGCTGCTTGAAGGCGCCCCACAGCCGGTCCAGGTCCCACTCCTCGGCGAAGCCCTCGGCCGTCTCCTGACGGATGTAGTCGTCGATCGTGTCGTCCATGAAGTGGCGGATCTGGTCCTGCAGGTCCTCGCCCTCCAGGACCCGCCGCCGCTCGCCGTAGATGACCTCGCGCTGCCGGTTGAGCACCTCGTCGTACTTCAGGACGTTCTTACGCGTCTCGAAGTTCTGCTGCTCGACCTGCGACTGCGCGGACGCGATCGCGCGGGTCACCATCTTGTTCTCGATGGGCACGTCGTCGGGGACGTTCGCCATCGACATGACGCGCTCGACCATCTGCGCCTTGAACAGACGCATGAGGTCGTCACCCAGCGAGAGGTAGAACCGGGACTCGCCCGGGTCGCCCTGGCGGCCGGAACGCCCGCGCAGCTGGTTGTCGATGCGCCGCGACTCGTGCCGCTCGGTGCCGAGCACGTACAGCCCGCCGAGTTCCTTGACCTCTTCGAACTCGGCCTTCACGGCCTGCTCGGCCCTCTCCAGCGCGGCGGGCAGCGCGGCCGCCCACTCCTCGACGTGCTCGACGGGGTCGAGACCGCGCTGCCGCAGCTCCGCCTCCGCGAGGTCGTCCGGGTTGCCGCCGAGCTTGATGTCCGTGCCTCGGCCGGCCATGTTCGTGGCGACCGTGACCGCGCCCTTGCGGCCGGCCTGGGCGACGATCGTCGCCTCCCGGTCGTGCTGCTTGGCGTTGAGGACCTCGTGCTGGACACCGCGCTTGGAGAGCTGCTGCGAGAGGTACTCGGACTTCTCCACCGAGGTCGTGCCGACCAGGATCGGCTGCCCCTTCTCGTGCTTCTCCGCGATGTCGTCGACGACCGCGGCGAACTTCGCGACCTCGGTGCGGTAGATGAGGTCCGACTGGTCGGCCCGGACCATCGGCCGGTTCGTCGGGATCGGGACGACACCCAGCTTGTAGATCTGGTGGAACTCGGCCGCCTCGGTCATCGCCGTACCGGTCATGCCCGACAGCTTGTCGTACAGGCGGAAGAAGTTCTGCAGGGTGATCGTGGCGAGCGTCTGGTTCTCGTCCTTGATGTCCACCCCTTCCTTCGCCTCGATCGCCTGGTGCATGCCCTCGTTGTAACGGCGGCCCGCGAGGATACGGCCGGTGTGCTCGTCGACGATCATGACCTCGCCGTCGATGACGACGTAGTCCTTGTCCTTCTTGAAGAGTTCCTTGGCCTTGATCGCGTTGTTGAGGTAACCGACGAGCGGGGTGTTCACCGACTCGTAGAGGTTGTCGATCCCGAGCCAGTCCTCGACCTTGGAGACACCGGGCTCGTGGATGGCCACGGTCCGCTTCTTCTCGTCGACCTCGTAGTCACCGGTCTCCTCGACGCCCTTCAGCGGATTGCCCGGCTCACCCCTGGTGAGACGCGTGACCAGCTTCGCGAAGTCGCCGTACCACTTGGTGGCCTGGTCGGCGGGGCCGGAGATGATCAGCGGCGTACGCGCCTCGTCGACGAGGATGGAGTCGACCTCGTCCACGATCGCGAAGTTGTGGCCGCGCTGGACGAGCTCCTCCTTGGACCACGCCATGTTGTCGCGGAGGTAGTCGAAGCCGAACTCGTTGTTCGTGCCGTACGTGATGTCGCAGGCGTACTGCTCACGGCGCTGCGCCGGCGTCATGTTGGCGATGATGCAGCCGACCTCGAGACCGAGGAACTTGTGGACGCGCCCCATCATCTCGGAGTCGCGCTCGGCGAGGTAGTCGTTCACCGTGATCAGGTGCACGCCCTTGCCGGACAGCGCGTTGAGGTACGCCGGGAGCGTACCGACGAGGGTCTTGCCCTCACCGGTCTTCATCTCGGCGACGTAACCGAGGTGCAGGGCGGCGCCGCCCATCATCTGGACGTCGTAGTGGCGCTGCCCGAGGACACGCTTCGCGGCCTCACGGACGGTCGCGAATGCTTCGGGAAGCAGGTCGTCCAGGCTCTCGCCGTCCGCGTACCGTTCCTTGTACTCGTCGGTGAGCGCCCGCAGCTCGGCGTCGGAGAGGTTGACGAAGTCCTCTTCGATGGAGCTGACCTGGTCCGCGATGCGGTGCAGTTTGCGCAGGATCTTGCCTTCGCCTGCACGCATGAGCTTGTTGAAGACGGACACTGAGGCTGGTCTCCTTGCCGGTCGGGCCTGGCACTGGGTCGTGTTATGGACTCTGGCGCGGGCACGGCAGGTGGGCCCCACCGCAACGGCCATCGTAAGCGAGGACCCCACCGCGCCGGGAGGGCTGCTACCGCGTCGACCTCGCCGCACCCTCCCTGGACAACGGCCGGGGGGTACGGAAGGTGCCGGGAAGCCGGTAAAGAGGTCGCGTCCCGGGTGGCGGATCACCACAATTCCCGCATGGAACCGATCACCCTCACCACCGAGCGCCTGTTCCTGCGGCCCTTCGGACCCCGGGACACGGACGAGGTGCACACCGCCTGCCAGGACCCGGACATCCAGCGCTGGACCGTGATCCCCTCCCCGTACACCCGCGCCGACGCGGAGGAATTCATCCGCGAGCTCTCCCCCAGGGGCTGGCAGGACGACACGGACTACCACTTCGCCGTGACGGCGCGGGACGGCGGGGCCGTCACCGGCGCGCTCGGCATCCACCGCCGCACCCACCCCGGCACCTACGAGGTGGGCTTCTGGACCGCCCCGGAACACCGCCGCCGGGGCTACACGACGGAGGCGCTACGGGCAGCCGCCCGATGGGCGTTCACCGCCCTCGCCGCGGGCCGGCTCGAGTGGCGGACCGAGACCGGCAACGCACCGTCCCGGGCCGTCGCGCTGCGTGCGGGCTTCCGTATGGAGGGGGAGCAGCGGGCCGCCCTCCTCAACAAGGGGGTACGGCGCGACACCTGGACCGGGGCACTGCTCCCCTCCGACCTCGGACTGCCCGGAGCCCATCCGCATCTGCCGGCGTCCGATGTCGGTGGGGCCCTTTAGGGTTCGGTCCATGACGCCTGTGCCGCAGCCCGTTCTGGAACTCTCCGCCGACCAGGCACGCCGGATAGTCCTGCGCGCGCAGGGCTTCCTGGGGGCGCCGGACCGCCGGGGCGGGGTGCCGGGCGTCCTGCGCCACCTCGGAGCCGTCCAGCTCGACACCATCTCGGTCCTCGCCCGGTCGCACGAGCTCGTTCCGTACGCGCGGCTCGGCGCCGTCGGCCGCCGTGGTGTCGAGGACGCCTACTGGTCGGGGGGCCGGTCGTTCGAGTACTGGTCGCACGCCGCGTGCATCCTGCCGGTCGAGGAGTGGCCGCACTTCGCGTTCCGCCGCCGCGCCTACCGGTCGCGGCCGCAGTGGAACCACGACCTGCCCGCCGGGTCGTACGACACGGTGATCAGGCAGTTGCGCGCCGAGGGTCCGCTGACGGCCACGGAGCTCGGTGGCGCGAAGAACGGCGGTGAGTGGTGGGACTGGTCCGCCTCGAAGGTCGCCGTGGAACGGGCCCTGATGTACGGCGAGGTGGTGTGCACCCAGCGGCGCGGCTGGAAGCGTGTCTACGACCTGGCCGAGCGGGCGATCCCGGACACCCTCCTCCACGACGATCTCGACGACGCGGAGTGCACCCGGCGCCTGGTCGCGCTGGCCGGCCGGTCGCTGGGGGTCGGGACCCGCGCGGACATCGCGGACTACCACCGGCTCAAGGCCGAGCAGTTCGACGCGGTGGTGGCGGACTCCGGCCTGGTGCCGGTGTCGGTCCGCGGGTGGGGCAAGGCAGCCTGGGCGGATCCCCGAGCCCTTGCCTCGGAGCCGCGCGGCCGGCACCGCACGACCCTGCTGTCCCCCTTCGACTCGCTGATCTGGGAGCGGGCCCGTACCGAGCGGATCTTCGCCTTCACCCACCGCCTGGAGGCGTACGTACCCCGGCCGAAGCGCGTGCACGGCTACTTCGCCATGCCACTGCTCGCGGGAGGCAGGCTGCGCGGCCGGGTCGACCCGGCACGTGAGGGCACCACCCTCGTCGCCCGCCAGGTGTCACTGGAGGACGGGAAGGCCGTGACGCCGATGGCGCAGGCTCTGGTGGAGGCGGCGTCCTGGGTCGGCTGCACGGACGTCCGGCTGGAGCGGGTCGACGCCCCTGAGCTGCGGGAACCACTGCGTGCGGAAATCGCTCGCATCGCGGCCTGAGACCCCTCCCGCGGTCCCCGGTGGATCAAGCACGGCCTCGGGAAGCGCTGCCTCACCCAGGGCGTGCGGGGCGTCCGCACATGGGTGCTCGGGCGTCGCTGAGGCGGCGCGGGGCAGGGCGCCGTCGCTGCCCTGGTGCGCCCACCAGGATCCACGGGTCGGTCACGTCCACGGATCGGTGTCACGTCCACGAAGCGGTCACGGCGGCACGGCCACCGCCCTACCCGATCTCGAGGATCTTCTCCCGCATGGCATACACCACGGCCTCCATCCGGGAGTGCAGCTGCAGCTTCTCCAGGATATTGCGGACGTGGTTCTTCACCGTGTTCTCGGAAATGAACAACTCCTTGGCGATGTCACGGTTGTTCATCCCCGTGGCCACCAGCTTGAGCACTTCCAGCTCCCGCTCGGTGAGCCGGGGCGCGGGCACGAGCCGGCGCTCGTCGGTGCGCTGGATCATCGACTTGAACTCGGTGAGCAGTTTCGAGGCCATGGACGGGCTGATCTGGGACTGACCGTCGGCCACCGCCCGAATGGCCGTGGCCACCTCGTCGGTGGAGATCTCCTTGAGGAGGTAGCCGGTGGCGCCCGCCTTGATCGCCTCGTAGAGGTCGGCCTCCTCGTCGCTGATCGTCAACATGATGATCTTCGCGCTGGGAGCCACCTCCTTGATGGAGGTACAGGCCTCGATGCCTCCGCGCTTGGGCATCCGGACATCCATCAGGATGATGTCGGGCAGGAGGTCCGCCGCCTTGTCGACCGCCTCCGCCCCGTCCCCCGCCTCTCCGACGACCTGGATGTCCTCCTCCTGCGCGAGCACGATCTCCAGTCCCCTGCGGAAGAGGGCGTGGTCGTCCACGACGAGGACCCGGATCGGTTCCTTTCCGGAAGCGCCGCCCCCCGCGCCCGGATCCGTACCGGAAGCCGCACCGGGCATGTCGTCGGCAGCGTTCGCCCTGCGCACCGGCCCGAAGGTGTCCGCCATCGTTCCTCCCCCTGAAGGCCACGGCCTGAGGTCACAGGCTGTCCGCCAACGGCGGTCCTGGGAGCACCGTTTGGCTTGGGCCGCCATGATTCCATGCCCCGGCGTACCCGCGGTGACCATCTGGCCGCGTACGGATGCCCCCGGAACGCGCAAACGCTTCCAGGGGCACCTGTACGCACTGCGGATACGTGTGATCAGCCGCCGAGCGCACCGCCCGCGCCGCCTGCCCCGTCGGAGGCCAGCGGGTCGGTCCTCAGGTGGATGACACCGTAGTCGTAGGCGTGCCGCCGGTAGACGACACTGGGCTCCTTGGTCTCGGAGTCGATGAACAAGTAGAAGTCGTGACCGACCAGTTCCATCTCGTAGAGCGCCTGGTCGAGCGTCATGGGCGCGGCGGTGTGCGTCTTCTCGCGCACCACGAGCGGCCCGTCGCCCTGGACCTCGAGCGAGCCGATCCTGGTGGTGGGCACCGACGCCGCGGTCTCCTCGGGGATCAGCTCGCCGTCCCCGTTGAAGGAGGCCGCGTCCGGTACGACCTCTCCCACCTCGGCGGCCGACAGGCGGCCGCTGCCACGCCTGCTGTAACGCTTGTCGTGCTCCTTGCGCAGCCGCGCGTCCAGCTTGTCGGTGGCCAGGTCCAGCGCCGCGTACGGGTCACCCGCCGCCGCCTCCGCCCGGATGACCGGCCCTCGCGAGCGGAGCGTGATCTCCACGCGGGCCGCACGGTCGGCCTGACGGGGGTTCGGCTCCTTGGACACCTCGACGTCCAGGCTCATCACCTTGCCGTCGAACTTCTGGATCTTGTCCAGCTTCAGCTTCTCGGCCACGTGCTTGCGGAACCGCTCGGGCACCTCGGTCTTGCGGCCCTTGACGACGATGTCCACGCAGAACTCCGTTCCCGGATCGCTCCGCTTCAGCGGCGGAGCATCTCCCTTTTGCACCAGGCTCCGGTAAGCGCCGGAGCCGCGGACTCGGTGAATTTCACCTCCTCCTCCCCCTTCGGCGGGGTTTCACCCCACCGACTTCCATGTTCTGGCCTACCGGTGAGTTACCTGCCCGAAAAGTGGTGGTGCATTCTCCGAGGTGCGGCCTTCACCGTCCCTCACCACCGAACATAGCCTGCCCACCGCCGTATCGGCACCCGCTACTCACGCGTACCTCCGATCAGGTCGCTTTCCCCACTCGTCACCTGCAAGGACACAAAAATTCTGTCAGTTCCGGTTTATTTCGAAAGCCGAGGGAGATGCTGCGACAACAGCTGCCCGCAGGGATGCCGGGGAGACCCCAGCGGCCTGACCGGCGGCCTCGGCGGCCCGCCCCGCGCTTCCCACCGAACGGACCGCCCGCGCCGCTTCCGCCAGCGACGCCCCCGTGGTCAGCAGATCGTCCACCAGCCACACCCGGCCGCCTCGGAGCAGGCGCCGGCCACCGGGCGCCACCTCCAGCGCCCCCGCCACATTCACCTGCCGCGCCCGGCCACCGAGCCCCGCCTGGTCGGCCACCACGCGCCGCTGCCTCAACACCGGCAGCACCCGCGCCCCCGTCCCGCCGCGCCGCAAACCGGCCGCTGCCGCCAGCGCGATCCTGCGCGTCGGATCGTGCCCCCGCGCGGCCGTGGCACGCTTCGCCGACGGCACGGGCACCAGGAGCAGGGGCCCCGCGGCGCCCGTCCGCCCCTCCCCGGCCCGCACCGCGGCCGCCAACGCCCGACCGAGCGGACGGGCCAGCCCCAGTGCGCCTCGCTCCTTGTGGGCCAGCAGCATCGCGCGGACCGTGCTCTCGTAGGGCGCGACCGCGTACACGGACGGGAGGCCGGCGGGCAGGGGCGCGGGCCGCACACGGCGCGGCACCGTGGCCAGCACCGCCGCGCACGCTTCGCACAGCTCCGCGCGCGGCCGCCCGCAGCCGGCACAGGCCACGGGCAGGACCAGGCCGCCGATCTCCCGCCACCATGTCCTCATGCGGCCACTGTGCCCCGGACGGCCGGGTGCCGGCGCGGCCTGTGGACAGAGCCTGTGGACAGACGCCGAGGACGAGGCCGCCGCCCCGGCTCAGCCCGGGTAGACGAGCGAGGAACCGTCCTTCAGGACCGTCTGCCAGTTGTCCCCCGGCGACAGCTTCACCATCCCGTCACTCTCGGTGTCCGCCATCAGCGGCAGCTGCTCGTCGTCCGCCGCGGCGACCGCCGTCACCTGGTTCACGCCCGGCAGGACCCCGGACGAGGAGGTGGAACCGTCGGCCTGCACGTAGCGCACCTGCTGCACGCCCCCCTCCTCCCGGCCGACCACCACGAGACGGCTGCGGCCCGACCAGGAGAATGCCGTGACGTCGGCCAGCTGGGGCGCCGCCTGGCGCAGGTCCTCGACGGACGCGCGTTCGGACTCCCCCGAGCCGTGGCGCTCGACACGGCCGATCCGCAGCGTCGTGTGCCCGCGCTCGGTCACCCGCAGGGCGATCCGGACACCGTCGGCCGACATCCGCAGCGCCTCGACGCGCCCACCGCCCAGACCGGGCACCGCCACCTCCTGCGGCGCCCCCTCACCGTCCACCAGGCGCAGCAGCCTCGGACCGGACGGATCGCGGTCGGCGACCCACAGGTCGCCCGTGCCGTCCCAGCTCGGGGCCGAGAGCCGGTCCCCGGCCTTCGCGGCCCGGCTGGTCACGGCCGGGGCGCCCAGCTCGCTCTCCGAGGTCAGGGAGGACACGTAGAGATACTGCCGGTCCGCCGAGACCGCGGCGGCCCGCTGTTCGTCCCGGGCCACACCCACGGCACTCATGGCCACCTGGCCGGAGCCGAGCGGGCCGGTCACCGGTTCCGGCTCACCACTTCCCCTGCTGCTTCCGGGGATCCTCTTGACGTGTCCCTTGTCGTCGACGAAGTACTGGCTGTCCGGGGCCTCGGAACCGCTGTCCGACGCCAGCTCCTCGGCCTCGTCGGCGCCCAGGGAGCACAGCGGGCCGCGCTCACCCTGCAGCTCCACCTGGCCCACCCGGGCCGAGGTCAGGTCCCGCAGGGTGAACAGCACCTGGACCGCCATCATCCGGCAGGCGCCCTGACCGGCCTTGTCGGCCTTCTTGTTGAGCCGCACCCGCAGGACGTTCTGGTCGTCGGGCGCCAGGGCGGTCACATCGCTCCGCAGCGCCGTACCGGCCGGGAAACGCGAGTCGACCACCGGGCGCAACCAGTCCGACGGCCCCTGCAGCAGCGACCGGACCGTCTGCGTCGCCGTGTCCATCCGCGTGACGGGGTCCGTACGGTTCCTGACGTAGACGGGATCGGCGACCAGTGGAGCGTCCCCGTCCGCCCGCCCGCCCGCGAAGTAGTACTTGTTCACCGACCGGTAGAGGCGCTTGAAGTCGGACTGCCCGAGCACCAGGCCGTCCGGTACGACGTCGATGCGCCACTCCTGCTTGCCGTCCGCACCCTTCTGCCGCACCAGGTGCAGCGCCTGCGAGTACTCCGCCGGCGCGAGCGGCCGGTAGGAACTCTGCGCGTCCACCACCGCCACCTGCTCACCCGTGAGCGTGTACGTGGTGCCGGCGGCCTTGCGGTCGACGTCACGGAGCGTCGGCCCGTTGCGATGCGGAGCCTGCGCCAGCACCGTCGTGCCCGCGCTCGGCTTCCAGGTGCGGGCCGCTTCCGCCGTCAGGTAGGTCCGGGTCGTCCGGAAGTCGGGGTCGTCACTCGTCATCGACTCCAGGAAACCGTCGACGATCTCGATGGGCGCCGCGTCCTCCCTCGGAGGCACGGCATACACCTGCACCTGGGAGTCACCCGGCTGCGAGGCACCGACCCCCTTGACGTCACCGGTGACGGGCATGGCCCCGCAGCCCGCGAGTACCACGGCGCCGCAGCCGAGCAGCGCGGACATCCGCACCGCCCGTCGGCGGACGCCCCGACGGCGGTCAGTGTCCACGAGTCGAGTCCTCCTGCTCCGGGTCCTGCGTCTCCTGGCCGGGGCCCCCGGCCGGCCGTTCCCCGCCCGTACGCGCCACCACGCGGGAGCCGTTGCCGGGCAGGGCCGCCGGATCGACGGACGCGCAGGCCGCACGTTGTGCCGCGGGGCCGTGCGCCGGAGCGGGCAGCCGCGGACGCGAGGCCGAACCACTCTGGGTCGGCACGGACATCAGCCGGTGCTCGGCCGCCGCCGGTGCCGCCTCCGCACGCTCACGGTTCTCCCGGTTGCGCCGGGAGTCCTCGGGTTCGAGGGGTATGGGGGATCCGCGCAGCGGCTCGTCCGCCGTCCGCGGCAGCGTCAGTCGGAACTGCGAGCCGCCCCCGGGCTCTCCCCACGCCTGCAACCAGCCGCCGTGCAGCCGCGCGTCCTCGACCGCGATCGACAGGCCCAGCCCGGTGCCGCCGGTGGTGCGGGCGCGCGCGGGATCCGCCCGCCAGAAGCGGTTGAAGACCCGGGTGGCCTCACCTGGCTTCAGTCCCACCCCGTAGTCACGGACCGCGACGGACACAGCTCCTTGGGCCACCCCCAGCCGTACGACGACGTCACGGCCCTCGCCGTGCTCCACGGCGTTGACGACGAGGTTGCGCAGGACCCGCTCGACGCGGCGCGCGTCGGCCTCCGCGACCACGGGCTGCTCGTCACCCACGACCCGGATGCGACTGCCCTTGCGTTCCGCGAGCGGCTCGGCGCCGCCGATGACCCGGCGTACGACCGTGCGCAGGTCTATCGGCTCGGCCTCGAGCGCCGCGGCGCCGGCGTCGAACCTGCTGATCTCCAGGAGGTCGGACAGGAGAGACTCGAACCGGTCCAGCTGGTCCCCGAGGAGCTCCGCGGACCGGGCGGTGACGGGATCGAAGTCGACACGTGCCTCGTGGATGACGTCGGCGGCCATCCGCACGGTCGTCAACGGTGTACGCAGCTCATGACTGACGTCGGAGACGAAGCGCCTCTGCATCCGCGAGAGCTCCTCCAGCTGCTGGATCTTCAGCTGGAGGTTCTGCGCCATCTTGTTGAACGCCTCACCGAGACGGGCGATGTCGTCCTCACCGGTGACCTTCATCCGCTCCTGCAGCCGGCCCGCCGAGAGCCGCTCGGCGATCCCCGCCGCCATCCGCACGGGAGTGACGACCTGGCGCACCACGAACCACGCGATGGCGCCGAGCAGCACGACGACGAAGAGACCGGCCGTGGCCAGCGTCGTCGTGACGAGGGTCAGCGACTTCTCCTCCTGCGTCAGCGGGAAGAGGTAGTACAGCTCGTACGGATTGTGGTCGATGTCGTAGAGCCGCTTGCCCACGACGAGCCCGGGCTGCGGGTCCTTCCCGTAGGAATAGCGGATCAGGGAGTACGTCTGGAACGCCCCGGGGCCCTTGCCCACCGCCTCCCTCAGGCGCTGCGGAACGCTGGACGCCTCCACGCTCCCCGAACCACGCGGTGCGCGGCTCGTGGCGCTCTGTCCCACGGAGTCGGCGCTGAGGGCCACGACGTTGAAGGCGTTCGTCCCGCCGCTGGCGAGCTGGTCGACCAGCTCGGTGCGCCAGGAGGTGCTGGCCATCATGCCGTCGGCCCCCTCCTCGCCCCGGGCACCCGGGACGAGCGGCGCGTTGGCGTTCGCCTGGGCGGCCGCGAAGCCGCCGGCCGCCTGCATCTGCGCGGCCTTGCCCTTCGCGTCGAGCAGGCCGTTCCTGACCTGCCCGATCACGACGAACCCCAGCAGCAGCACCACGCCGATCGACATCAGCAGAGTGCCCGCGACCACGCGCAGCTGCAGGTTCCGCCGCCACAGACGGGCCGCGGGCAGCAGCGGGCGGCGGATCCACCGCAGCAGCAGCCGCGGCACGGGGCCACCGGGCGACCGGTCGTGGAACAACCGGCCGCCGGCCAGGGACCGGCGGAGCCGGGAGAGCCTCCGCGACGGACCGGCAGCCCGCTCCGTACGGACTCCCGGCCCCCCGGGTTTCGGAGCAGCGCTGCCCAGGGTCATGTCAGCTCGGTCCGGCCTTGTAACCGACACCGCGCACGGTCACGACGATCTCCGGCCGCTCCGGGTCCTTCTCGACCTTGGAGCGCAGCCGCTGGACGTGCACGTTCA
Source organism: Streptomyces sp. NPDC005899 (assembly GCF_040629645.1). NCBI lineage: Bacteria > Bacillati > Actinomycetota > Actinomycetes > Kitasatosporales > Streptomycetaceae > Streptomyces > Streptomyces sp. NPDC005899. Next base: position 11,950 of record NZ_JBEXWB010000078.1, read on the forward strand.
CCAGACGGGTGTCGGCGGCGTGGCGGTAACCCCATACCTGCTCGAGCAGGACCTCACGGGTGAAGACCTGCCAGGGCTTGCGGGCGAGAGCGACCAGCAGGTCGAACTCCAGCGGGGTGAGGGCGATGGACTGCCCTTCCCGCTTCACCGAGTGACCGGCCACGTCGATGACCAGGTCACCGATGGCCAACTGCTCCGGCGCCGGCTCCTCGGACCTCCGCAGACGTGCCCTGATGCGGGCGACCAACTCCTTCGGTTTGAACGGCTTGACCATGTAGTCGTCGGCCCCGGACTCCAGACCCACCACCACGTCGACCGTGTCGCTCTTGGCAGTGAGCATGACGATCGGCACACCCGACTCGGCCCTGATCAGCCTGCAGACCTCGATGCCGTCCCGTCCGGGCAGCATGAGATCCAGCAGCACCAGGTCCGGCTTGGCCTCACGAAATGCAGCCAGTGCCTTGTCGCCGTCCGCTACGAACGACGGCTCGAAACCTTCTCCCCGCAACACAATGCCGAGCATCTCGGCCAGTGCGGTGTCGTCGTCGACGACAAGGACGCGTCCCTTCATAAACGACATCATCCCATTAGCTAATCGTTACCTGCGATGACCTGGCACACAGCTCTGCCAGTCCGACCCCCGTGACCGGGGAAATGACGCCCTCCTCCGTGACGATCGCCGTGACCAGTTCGGGCGGCGTGATGTCGAACGCGGGGTTGTAGGCCGGGGCTCCCTGGGGTGCCACGGCCGGATCCGACCCCCGGACCGCATCACTTCCGGGACCGGCGATCCGCGCCGGTGTGAACTGCGTCACCTCGGCTGCGGAGCGCTGCTCCACCACGATCGACGCCCCGTCCGCCGACCCCGGATCGACGGTCGTGGTCGGCGCGACGACGATGAAGGGCACGTGGTGGTACTTCGCGAGCACCGCCAGCGGATAACTCCCCACCTTGTTGGCCACCGAGCCGTCCGCGGCGATGCAATCCGCCCCGATGAGTACGCCATCCACCTCACCCGCGGCAAACAGCGAACCCGCCGCACTGTCCGTGAGCAAGGTGTACGGCATCCCGTTGCGAGCCGCTTCGTACGCCGTCAGCCGCGCGCCCTGCAGGAGCGGACGCGTCTCGTCCACCCACAACCGCCTCAGACTGCCCTCCCGGTGCGCCTCGAGAGCCACGGCGAAGGCCGTGCCCTCGCCACCGGACACGAGCGCTCCGGTGTTGCAGTGGGTGAGCAGCCTATGCCCACCCCCCGGCAGCAGCTCCCCCAGCAACCGCAGACCGTGCCGCGCCATGCGCCGACTCGCCTCCGCGTCCTCCTGGTGCAGGGCCCGCGCCTCGGCCAGCGCCGCCGCGGCGGCCGCTTCCCGGTCCGCGCCCTCCCCGGCTCGCGCCGCGTACGCCCCCGCGACCCGGCGCGCCCCGTAACCGAGGTTCACCGCCGTGGGACGGGCCTGCTCCAAGGCGTGCGCGGCCTCTGCCACGTCATCGCCCCGGGCGGCCGCCAGCGCCACCCCGTAGCCGCCGGCTATACCCAGCAGAGGAGCCCCCCGCACCGCCAGCGTCCGGATCGCCCCGACCAGCGCGGGCACGTCCGCGCACACCAGCTCCACCTCCGCCGAGGGCAGCCACCTCTGGTCGAGGAGGACCACCGCAGGGCGTCCCGGAGCCTCCTGCCAGCGCAGTACGGGAAGAGCCGCGGATTCTATATCCGCCGTCGGTCGCGCATCCTGATCAGCCATCTGCCCAGTCTGCCCGCTGCACCGCCCGCGCACGAAGGCGAGAACGGGATACGGCGCCCGGTCCGCACCGCCGCCGCCCGTGGCACGATGGCTGACAACCTGCCGCCCCGATGAGCGGACAGGACCGTGAAGGAGCGACGATGAACGACTCTCCGGGCTGGGCCTCGCCCGGATCCGCCCCCTCCGACGGCCAGGAGACAGGCATCCCCAGGCCCTCCTCGCCCGTCGACGGAAGCGGCCCTGTTGGCCAGTGGTCTCCTGAGCAGCCCCGCCCCGGGCAGTGGTCGCCTCCGAATCCTCCCGCCGACGGGCCCGGCGCACCCCCGCCCCCACCGGGCTGGGGCGGCATGCCCCCGGGGGGCGGGTGGGGCGGACCTCCCCTGGCCGCGAAGCCGGGCGTCATCCCGCTCCGCCCGCTGGGCGTCGGTGAGATCCTCGACGGCGCCGTCTCCACGATGCGCAGCCACTGGCGCACCGTGCTGGGCGTCAGCCTCACGGTCTCCGTGATCACCGAGGTCGTGGTTCTGCTCGTACAGCGCTACCTCATGCCCGAGCCGACTTCGGTCGATCCGGACGCCGTGGGCGCCGAGGCCCTGAGGCAGGCCACCGAATCGATGCAGTCGCAGCTGGTCTCCAGCGCTCCGGCCGCGCTCCTCGCGATGATCGCGACACTGTTCACCACGTCGGTCCTCACCGTGGTCGTCAGCCGGTCCGTCCTGGGCCGCACCGTGACGCTCTCCGAGGCCTTCTCCGAAGCCCGCCCCCGGCTCCTTCCGCTTCTCGGGCTGACGCTGCTGCTGAGCCTGCTGAGTGCCGCGATCATGGCGGTCGGCCTGCTGCCCGGAATGCTCCTCGGTGGCGACGCGGGGATCGCGCTTGCCGCAGTCGGCTTCGTCGCCGCCTGCGTCATCGCCCTCTGGCTGATGGTCCGCTTCACGCTCGCCGCCCCGGCGCTGATGCTGGAGCGACAGCCCGTCCTCACCTCGCTGCGCAGGTCCGCCAAGCTGGTCAGGGGCAGCTGGTGGCGGATCTTCGGCATCCTGGCCCTCACCTACCTGCTGGTGATCGTCGTGACCTTGATCATCGCCGTCCCGTTCGGCATCGTCGCCGTGACCGTGGACAGTGACGGCCTGAGCGAGTTCCTCAGCAACGACTCCCCGGACTTCGGCTGGCCCTTCCTCGTCATCACCGGCATCGGCGAGGTGATCGTCTCGACGCTGACCTACCCCTTCACCGCCGGAGTGATCGCCCTGCTCTACATCGACCGGCGCATCCGCCGCGAGGCCCTCGACCTCGAACTCGCGCGGGCAGCGGGCGTGCCCGGTTACGACACCCCCAGGAGCTGATGCGGTGACGGGGGCGGGGGGCGCCACAGGAACGACAAGGCCGATCCGGGCAGGCGACGACATACCCGTGGACGTCTCACGCGTCCCCGCCCGCGAAGCCGCACAGCACGAACTGTCCGATCCGAAGTACCACGAACACGATCCGAACCTCCTCCAGCGCGGCATCGACCGGTTCTGGGAATGGGTCGGCGACCTCCTCGACGGCGCCGCCGGATCCGCCCCCGGCGGGCCGCTGGGCCTCGTCGTCATCGCCCTGTGCCTGACCGGCCTGGGCGCCGCCCTGTGGTGGCGCCTCGGCACACCGAGGCGCACGGTGTTCCAGGGACGGAGCGTGCTCGGCGACGGGACGCGGAGCGCCGAGGAACACCGAGCGGCAGCGGAGGAACACGCCGCCGCGCACCGGTGGAGCCAAGCCGTCCAGGAACGCATGCGCGCCCTCGTGCGGTCCCTGGAGGACCGGACGGTGCTCGACCCCCGGCCCGGCCGCACGGCGGACGAGGCCGCCACCGACGCGGGCCGGCTCCTCCCCGGACACGCGGGTCCCCTACGCGCCGCCGCCCGCGTGTTCGACGACGTCACATACGGTGGCCGCACCGCCGACGAGGCCGCGTACGCGAGACTCCGCGCCCTCGACCAGGATCTCGTGGAGGCGGCGCCCTTGCTGTCACCGGGCCCGGCCCGGGGGACTGCCCGATGACGCTGACCGCCGTCGCGCCCGACGGCACCTCGACGGCCCGGACGCCCCGCCAGGTCTGGCGCCGCGCCCGGGGTCTCCTGGTCGCCCTCCTCGTTCTCGTCATCGCCGGCGTCACCTTCGCCGCGGTCCGTACCGGAGGCCAGCACGGGCGGCTCGATCCCCGGTCCGCCGACCGGTACGGCAGCCGGGCCGTGGCGGAACTCCTCGGAGACCGCGGCATCACCGTGCGCGTCGTCACCACCCTTGACGAGGCGACCCGCGCGGCAGGACCCGGTACCACCCTCCTCGTCGCCGGGCCCGACGTCCTCACCCCGCACCAGCAGCGGCGCCTCCATGCAGCGGCCCACGGCTCCGCCGGCCGCACCGTCCTGGTCGCCGCCGGCCGTCCGTCCGTGACCACCCTCGCCCCCGGCGTGCAGACGCGGCCGTCCGTCCCGGTGACCGCACGGCCGCCGGGGTGCGACTCCTCCGCCGCTCTGGGGGCGGGTACAGCCGACATGGGCGGTGTCCGTTACCGCTCGGACCTGGCGGGCTCGACCGGCTGTTACCGGGCCGACGGCCTTCCCACCCTCCTCATGCTTCCGGGCCCCCGGACCGGTGACACCGTCCTGCTGGGCTCCCCCGACATCCTGTACAACGACCGCCTCGACCAGCAGGGCAACGCCTCGCTCGCCCTGCAACTCCTCGGATCCCGGTCCCATCTGGTCTGGTACCTCCCCTCGCTCGACGATCCCTCCGCATCCGCCCACGACACGGCGGACGGGCACCCTGACGACACCGACGGCGGTGGTGGTGAAGGCTCCGAGGGCGAGACCGGATTTCTCGCCCTCATTCCCTCGGGCTGGCTCTGGGGCGCGCTTCAACTCGGCCTCGCAGCCCTGCTCGCCGCCGTCTGGCGGGGCCGGCGCCTGGGGCCCCTGGTCACCGAACGGCTTCCCGTCGCCATCCGGGCCTCGGAAGCCACCGAGGGCCGGGCCCGGCTGTACCGCAAGACCGGTGCCCGCGCCCGCGCCTCCGCCGCACTGCGTTCCGCGGCCCGCACCCGGATCGCCCTCCTCCTGGGCGTGGCCGCCCGGGACAGCCATTCCCCCGCCGTTCTCCTGCCGGCGGTCGCCGCACGCCTCGGCACCCCGCACGGCAGCCTGCACCCCCTCCTCTTCGGCCCGGCTCCGGCCGACGACGCCGCCCTCCTACTCCTGACCGACCAACTCGACGCCCTCGAAAGAGAGGTACGCACCTCATGAGCGCCCCGACCCCGGAGCCCTTCGCGCCTGCGGTGACCCCGGAGGCCCTGCCCGCCTCCGCGGACTCCGACAACGCCCGCGCATCCCTCGAAGCCCTGCGCTCCGAGATCGCCAAGGCCGTCGTCGGCCAGGACCCGGCCGTCACCGGGCTCGTCGTGGCGTTGCTCTGCCGGGGCCATGTCCTGCTCGAGGGCGTGCCAGGAGTCGCCAAGACGCTGCTGGTCCGCGCGCTCGCCGCCTCCCTGGAACTGGACACGAAGCGTGTCCAGTTCACCCCCGACCTGATGCCGAGCGATGTCACCGGCTCTCTCGTCTACGACACCCGATCCGCCGAGTTCTCCTTCCAGCCCGGGCCTGTGTTCACCAATCTCCTCCTGGCCGACGAGATCAACCGGACCCCGCCGAAGACCCAGTCGTCGCTCCTGGAAGCGATGGAGGAGCGCCAGGTGACCGTGGACGGAATTCCGCGCCCACTGCCCGACCCGTTCCTCGTCGCTGCCACCCAGAATCCGGTGGAGTACGAGGGCACCTACCCCCTGCCCGAGGCCCAGTTGGACCGCTTCCTCCTCAAACTGACGGTCCCCCTCCCGTCACGCGAGGACGAGATCAACGTCCTCACCCGCCACGCGGACGGATTCGACCCGCGTGACCTCGACGCCGCCGGCATACGGCCGGTGGCCGGCCCTGCCGAACTGGAAGCGGCACGAGCCGCTGTGGCCAAGACCTCGGTGTCCCCCGAGATAGCCGCCTATGTAGTGGATATCTGCCGTGCCACGCGTGAATCCCCCTCACTCGCCCTCGGGGTCTCCCCCCGAGGAGCAACCGCCCTGCTCTCCACCGCGCGCGCCTGGGCCTGGCTCACCGGCCGGGACTACGTCACCCCGGACGATGTGAAAGCCCTGGCTCTGCCCGCCCTCCGCCACCGCGTACAGCTGCGGCCCGAGGCGGAGATGGAGGGGGTCACCCCCGACTCCGTCATCACCTCGGTGCTCGCTCACGTGCCCGTCCCCCGATGAGGCGGTGACCATGGCCCTCACCGGACGGACCGCACTGCTGGCTGCTCTGGGGTCGCTCCCCGTAGGTCTTCTGGCCCCGAGCTGGACAGGCATGCTCGCGGTCAACGCCCCCCTCTCCCTGGCGATTCTCTGCGACTACGCCCTGGCCGCACCAGTGCGAACGCTGCACTTCACCCGATCTGGTGATACATCCGTTCGACTCGGTGACACTGCACAGGTGCACCTGACGGTGACGAACCCGTCCCGCCGCCGCCTGCGCGCATATCTCCGTGACGCGTGGCCGCCCAGCAGCTGGACGGGAGAGGCGGAACAAGCCGCGTCACGGCACGAGCTGAGTGTGCCGGGAGGCGAACGCCGGCGCGTCAGCACCCTCCTGCGGCCCTCTCGGCGTGGTGACCGCCGGGCCGAGCGCGTCACCGTCCGTTCCTTCGGACCGATGCGGCTGGCGGCCCGTCAGGGCAGTCATGTCGTCCCCTGGACGGTCAGGGTCCTGCCTCCCTTCACCAGCCGTAAGCACCTGCCGTCGCGGATCGCCCGGCTCCGCGAACTCGACGGGCGCACCAGCGCCCTGACACGGGGACAAGGCACCGAGTTCGACAGCCTGCGTGACTATGTGCCGGGCGACGACACCCGTTCCATCGACTGGCGGGCCACGGCCCGCCGTTCCGAGGTCGCCGTCCGTACCTGGCGTCCGGAGCGGGACCGCCACATCATCATCGTCCTCGACACCGGCCGTACGTCGGCGGGCCGGGTGGGCGACGTTCCGCGTCTGGACGCGGCCATGGACGCCACGCTGCTCCTCACGGCACTCGCCTCCCGCGCGGGTGACCGGGTGAACCTGCTGGCCTACGACCGCCGTGTCCGCGCCCAGGTCCGGGGGAGAGCCGCCACGGGCGACGTCCTCGCAGCTGTGGTCGAAGCCCTGGCGCCCCTTGAGCCCGAACTGGTGGAGACCGATGCCCGGGGTCTCTGCACGGCCGCGCTGGCGAGTGCGCCTCGCGGCTCACTCATCGTGCTGCTGACGAGCCTGGACGCCGCCCCCGTCGAGGAGGGGCTGCTCCCCGTCCTTCCGCAGCTCACTCATCGCCATACGGTAGTGGTGGCCGCGGTGGCAGATCCGCAGGTGGAGCACATGGCCGAGGCGCGGGGCTCCGTCGATGCGACATATGGCGCGGCTGCCGCCACGCAGACTCGGGCCCAACGCCGGCGGACGGCGGATCGCCTGCGCCGCCACGGAGTGGTGGTGGTCGACGCCCCGCCCGACTCTGTGGCGCCCGCCCTCGCCGACGCCTATCTCGCGTTGAAGGCGACCGGCCGACTCTAGGTCGCGTCTCTTCGCCCAGCTGCTCGTTGTTCTGGCCATGCTCAGCAGGGGGGATCGGGCTGACGGCGAGTGGGCGGTCCTGGAGCCACCGCACCGAAGCGCAACAACCGTTGCGGTCCCCCACGTGAACCAAGCGCCGACGCGGGAAGGCCAAAACGGGTTGCGACCGGGCATACGATCGGCTTGGGTGCGTGCTCGTGACTGCCTTGAACGCTCTCGTACGTCCGGACCGCTATCCCCGCTCCTCCCGGTACGACCCCGCCTGGCTGCTCGACCTCGACATGGGGCCGAACCCCCTGTGGCTGCTGGAGGACCTCGCCCACGATCTCGACCTGCGCCCGGGCATGCGGGTTCTCGACCTCGGCTCCGGCAAGGGCGCCACGTCGGTGTTCCTGGCCCGCGAGTACGGAGTCGACGTCGTCGCGGCCGACCTGTGGATCGCGCCCGAACAGGCGGCACAGGTTTTCGCCGAGGCGGGTGTCGGCGACCGGGTGGAGGCCGCGCGAGCGGAGGCGCACGCCCTGCCGTTCAAGGAGGAGAGCTTCGACGCGATCGTCAGCGTGGACGCCTTCGAGTACTTCGGTACGGCGGACAACTTCCTGCCCTACTTGCTGCGCTTCCTCCGGCCCGGGGGACAGCTGGGCGTGGCGACTCCCGCGATGACACGCGAGATCCGTGAGCTCGGGATGATCCCGCCGCACATCAAGGAAGTGGTCGGCTGGGAAGCGATCGCCTGGCACACGGCGGAGTGGTGGCGGTTCCAGTGGGACATCACCGAGCTGGTGGAGGTCACTTCCGCGCGGCTGCAGCAGGACGCCTGGGAGGACTGGCTGCTGTGGGCCCGAGCCGGCGCTGAGCACCATCCCGACGGCCAGAGAACGAACCAGCCCGTTATCGACATGCTCACCACGGACCGTGGAGAGTTCCTCTCCTTCGCCCTGGTAACCGCACATAAGAACTGAGCACACGCCACGTCGACGTTCTGTCTCTCCGATCGTGATCGGAGAGACAGAACCTGGTTCCGGCCCGGTGGTCTGCCTGTCCGCCGTCACCGGGCGAGCTGCGGCCGACGCCTCGAATCGCCCGGCTGTGAACGCAGAAAAGCCCCGTGCCACAAGGGCACGGGGCTTTCCCGGAATAATTGTTCGGCGGCGTCCTACTCTCCCACAGGGTCCCCCCTGCAG
>NZ_JBEXWB010000079.1:0-12310 GCF_040629645.1 Streptomyces sp. NPDC005899
AGATCACCTCGTTGTCCGCCGGCAGCCGCTTGCGGGTGACCCCGCTGGCGACCATGGCCACGTCGGAGAGGATGGGCGCAGGCGCAGGGGGAGTGGCCCGCCACCGGATCTCCTGGCGGGGCGACCGGTGTGCCGTCCCGGTACGGGGCGGCGGTGGAGAGCCGGTCACCTGGGAGGGACGCTAAACCCGGGGCACGGGGAAGAGGTGTAATGACGTATTTTTGCCTGCTTGCGACGTTTCGCTGTCCGAATGGGATCGGAACGGTGCTGCTCCTGCGCCGTTCCGGACTCGCCGCGCGTCCCCGCGCGGCCGGCTCATAGGGAAGTCGTACCTGGCCGGGGAGCACCCGCGGAGCCGTGGATAGGGTGCGGCCATGGACGTACTCATCAATGTCTTCGTGGCCCTGCACATCATCGGCATCGCCTCCCTCCTGGGCGGCTTCCTGACCCAGATGAAGGCCATGGGGGCGGGCACGGCGCGCTTCGTACCCGCGATGCTGCACGGGGCGCTCACCATGCTGGTCACCGGCGTCGCCCTCGTCGGGCTCGACCAGGCGGCCGACCACGGCGTCGACAACATCAAGATCGGCGTCAAGCTGCTGATCCTGGTCGTGATCCTCGCGCTCGTGTACGTGAAGCGGGACGAGGAGAAGGTGGACAAGGGCGTGTTCGCGGCCGTGGGCGGTCTGACCGTCGTCAACATCTTCATAGCCACGCTCTGGACCTGATCCGGACGGGCCGGACCGCTTGTCGGCCCGTACGGCCGCCGCCTCCAGCAGGGCGTCGACCTCGGCACGCCGCCGGGCGGAGGCGCTCTTCGCCTTGTCGTACCGCTGGGTCGCGGTGCCCGCCTGCCGGTAGAGCTCGTCGACCTTCTTCCGGACGCCCTCGACGCTCGGCTTCGGCTCCGCCGGGGCCGCGGTCGCGCTCTGCGTGGACAGCAGGGTGACGGAGGCGAGGGCCGCCGCCGTGAAGCCGAACACCGGGGTGGCCGAGCGCGAGCGGGTGCGCGGCTCGCGATGCGATGCCAAGGCCGGCATCTCCTTCCGTCGGACCGCCTACCGGGGCGGCTGCCGGGTTCGGGCGGTACGGAAGGCTGCCCTGCGGTCCGGTCGAAGGGGACCGATTCACCCCGGTGCTGCGTGCGGGTCCCCGGTTCCGGGCGCCGGTGAGGGCGGTACGGATTCGGCGGGGGCGCCCGTGCGGCGTGATTCGCCTCACGGTGTACGGCCGCCCGTCGGAGGCACGCTAGCCAACCCGTGGCTCGCCTGTGAAGGCTGATGTTCGATATGCCCGATACATTTCCGTGACCTGGGCGGAGCGGTGGCCCGGCCGCGCGAACCGGCGCCGGGACCCGCACGGACCGTGTCCGGCCGGTCGCCCGGTGCGCACGGAACCACCTCCCCCGCGCAAACCGGCCCGGTGTGTCGGTGCGGCCGCCTAGACTCATGAGGCGATGAGCAGCCTCTTTGACGACAGTTTCCTGACCGGCCTCCAGCAAGCACAGGAAGGCCCCCCGCCGCCCCCCGAGGAGCACGCGCCCGAACAGGTGCCGGAGGGCCTCTTCGGGGATGTCTTCGACACCCCCCCGCCGCCGCGCGAGGCCTACTACCGCGACGGCGCCCCACGCCCCGTCATCGACACGGCCGCGCTGCTCGACGGGCTGAACACCGAGCAGCGCGCGGCCGTCGTCCACGCGGGCTCCCCGCTGCTCATCGTCGCCGGTGCCGGGTCGGGCAAGACCAGGGTGCTCACCCACCGGATCGCCCACCTGCTGGCGGAGCGGGGGGTCCACCCGGGGCAGATCCTCGCGATCACCTTCACCAACAAGGCCGCGGGCGAGATGAAGGAGCGGGTCGAGCAGCTCGTCGGCCCGCGCGCCAACGCCATGTGGGTCATGACCTTCCACAGCGCCTGTGTGCGGATCCTGCGCCGCGAGTCGAAGCTCCTCGGCTTCACCTCGTCGTTCTCGATCTACGACGCCGCCGACTCCAAGCGCCTGATGGCACTGGTCTGCCGCGACCTGGACCTCGACCCGAAGCGGTACCCGCCGAAGTCGTTCACGGCGAAGGTGTCGAACCTCAAGAACGAGCTGATCGACGAGGAGACCTTCGCCGGTCAGGCCGCGGACGGTTTCGAGAAGACCCTGGCGCAGGCCTACGCGCTCTACCAGGCCCGCCTCCGCGAGGCCAACGCGCTGGACTTCGACGACATCATCATGACGACGGTGCACCTGCTCCAGGCGTTCCCCGACGTCGCCGAGCACTACCGCCGCCGCTTCCGGCACGTCCTGGTCGACGAGTACCAGGACACCAACCACGCCCAGTACACGCTGGTGCGGGAGCTGGTGGGCCCCTCCGGCGAGGCCGCCGACGCCCCGGGGGAGCTGTGCGTCGTCGGTGACGCGGACCAGTCGATCTACGCCTTCCGGGGCGCGACCATCCGCAACATCCTCCAGTTCGAGGAGGACTACCCGGACGCGACGACGATCATGCTGGAGCAGAACTACCGCTCCACGCAGACGATCCTGTCCGCGGCCAACGCCGTCATCGAGCGCAACGAGAGCCGTCGGCCCAAGAACCTCTGGACGAACGCCGGCACCGGCACCCGGATCGCCGGCTACGTCGCCGACACCGAGCACGACGAGGCGCAGTTCGTCGCCGACGAGATCGACCGGCTCACGGACGCGGGGGACGCGAAGGCCGGAGACGTCGCCGTCTTCTACCGCACCAACGCCCAGTCCCGTGTCTTCGAAGAGATCTTCATCCGCGTGGGACTGCCCTACAAGGTCGTCGGCGGTGTGCGCTTCTACGAGCGCAAGGAGGTCCGGGACGTCCTGGCCTACCTCCGGGTACTCGCCAACCCCGAGGACACCGTCCCGCTGCGCCGCATCCTGAACGTGCCCAAGCGCGGCATCGGCGACCGGGCCGAGGCGATGATCGACGCCCTGTCGCTGCGCGAGAAGATCTCCTTCCCACAGGCGCTGCGACGCGTCGACGAGGCGTACGGCATGGCGGCCCGCTCGGCCAACGCCGTCAAGCGCTTCAACACGCTCATGGAGGAGCTGCGCACGATCGTGGAGTCCGGTGCCGGACCGGCGGTCGTGCTGGAGGCGGTCATGGAGCGGACCGGGTACCTGGCCGAGCTCCAGGCCTCCACCGACCCGCAGGACGAGACCCGCATCGAGAACCTCCAGGAGCTCGCCGCCGTCGCCCTGGAGTTCGAGCAGGAGCGCGCCGAGGAGGAGGGCGCGGGCACCCTGGCCGAATTCCTGGAGAAGGTCGCCCTCGTCGCCGACTCGGACCAGATCCCCGACGAGGACGAGGACGGCTCCGGCGTCATCACGTTGATGACGCTGCACACGGCCAAGGGGCTCGAATTCCCGGTGGTGTTCCTGACGGGCATGGAGGACGGCGTCTTCCCCCACATGCGCGCCCTGGGGCAGGTGAAGGAGCTCGAGGAGGAGCGCCGGCTCGCCTACGTGGGCATCACGCGGGCCCGCGAACGGCTGTACCTGACGCGCGCGGCGATGCGCAGCGCCTGGGGCCAGCCCTCGTACAACCCGCCCTCGCGCTTCCTGGAGGAGATCCCGGACGCGCACATGGACTGGAAGCGCAAGGGGCCCATGGCGGGACCGGCGGGACCGACGTCGGGAATCACGTCGTCACTCTCCTCGGCCCGTGCCAAGTCCGGGCCCTCGGGCTTCGCGACCCGCCGTGCCTCGGACAAGCCGGTGGTCACGCTGGTGGCGGGCGACCGGGTCACCCACGACCAGTTCGGTCTGGGCACGGTGACGGCGGTGGAGGGATTCGGCGACCAGGCCAAGGCGACGGTCGACTTCGGGGACGAGCGGCCCAAGAAGCTGCTGCTGCGGTACGCGCCGGTGGAAAAGCTGTAGGAGAGGGCGAAACCGCGTCCCTCGGGGCCTGCCACCGGGGGACGCGTCCGGTCTCCGACGGCTCACGCCGTGGGGCGTGACGCCGGCCTGGTTCTCGCCCCACGGGGACGTGCCCGGTCTACGACGGCTCACGCCCGGGGGCGCGACGCCGGCCGGGTTCTCGCCCCACGGGGACGGTTCTCGCCCCATGGGGACGTGACGGCAGCCTGGTTCTCGCCCCGGGTGCGCGTGCGTCCTCAGCCGGGATCGAGGCCGTGGCCGCGCAGCCACGGCAGCGGGTCGATCGCCGTCCCGCCACCGGGCCTCACCTCGAAGTGCAGGTGGGGGCCGGTGGAGTTGCCGGAGTTCCCCGAGTAGGCGATGACGTCGCCGGCCTTCACCGTGCCCGAGCGGATCTTGGTGCTGCTGAGGTGGCAGTACCACGTCTCCGTGCCGTCGGGCGAGGTCACGATGGCCATGTTGCCGTAGGCGCTGTTCCACTGGGTGCGCACCGTGCCGTCCGTCGCCGCCATCACGGGCGTGCCGTACGAGACGGGGAAGTCGATGCCCGTGTGGACGGACATCCAGTTCACGCCGGCCTGGCCGTAGTGCGCGCTGAGGCCGTGCTGCCTGACCGGGAGGAGGAACTTCGGGCGCGCCGCCTCGCGTCGGGCGGCCTCGTCCTCGCGCCTCTGCCTCTCCGCGGCCTGCCGTTCCTTCAGGTCGATGCGCTCCTGCGTGCGGCTGGCGCGGTCGGCGAAGTTCTCGGCATCGGCGCTGAGGTTGGCGAGCTGGGTGTCCAGCTTGTTGTTGGCGACGACCGGCTCGACGGTGTCCGCGGCCGCCACGGACGTGGAGTCGTCCTTCTGCTCCTCGCCGCCCCCGATGCCGCTCACGGAGGCCGCGGCGATGCCCGCCACGCTCATGACGCATGCGGAGGGGACCGCGACGGTGAGGAGGGCCGAACGCTTGGCCGGGGTACGCCGCCGGCCGCGGCTGCCTCCCCGCTGTGCGGCACGGCCCGCAGGGCGTGCGGCGGGGGCGTGAGAAGTCGTCACGTCGGTGGTGCCGGTGATGCCGGCGGCCGGACCGTCTTCCGTCCCACCGTCGTATTCCGTCCCACCGTCGTACGCGTGGGCTTGCGCGGCGGTGACGTCGGCCGGCCCCGCGTGGGCGGACTCAGCCGCGTCCTCGTGCGCGCCGGGCGTCTCCGAGGCGGAGGGCTCCGGCTCCCGTGCCTCCGGCTCGTGGCGTTCCGCTGCGTAGGCCTGGGTGTCGTACGCCAGGTGCTGCTCCGACGCGTACGGCTCGTAGGAAGGCGACCCGTGTTCGTACGTGGTCTGCGACGTGTGTTCGGCGGTGTACGCCGCGCTCTCGGGCGTGGCGCCGGTGTTCCACGCGGTGGCGTCGTAGGCGCCGGTGTCGGTGGCTCCGTAACCGGAGGTGCCGAAGACCGGGGCGGTGTACGTGCCCGTGGCGTAGGCGGTGCTGCTGAACGTCGTGGTGGGGAAGGCCCCCGTGTCGCCCGCCGCCCACTCGTCCGCCTGGCCGGCCGGGGCCCACCCGCTGGTGTCCCACTGGCCCGTCGCGTCGGGGCCGTGGGCGGCGGCCTGGGCCGGGATCCCGGCTCCGTGCGCCCAGGTGGCGGTCTCGTCGTGACCCTGCTGCGCCTGGGGGTGGGCCTGGGCCTGCGCGCCGTAGGCGTCGTACCCGGCCTGCTGGTGCGCGCCCGTGTCCCAAGAGCCGGTGTTCGGATGCGTCTCGGCGGGGTACACGGTGGTGTAGCCGGTGCCGTCGTGGGTGCCTTCGTAGGTGGTGGAGTACCCACCGTCGTACGTCGGGTGACCGTCGTCGTGCCGGCCCGGAAGGGTGCCGAACAGCGGGTCGGTGTCGAAGCTGCCGGTCGAATGGCTGTCGTACCCGACATACCCGGCGTGGGGGTGCTGGTCGTTCACCAACTTCTCTCTCGCCTCGGCAGCAGGACCTGTTCCGGGGTCCGGTCGGAGGATCCCAGGGGAAGCAGTGGCCGCGACTGTACCCGGCAGTACGTGGCGACGACAATCTTCAGCGGGCTTCGAACCCTCAGGAAACGGGCAATCGGCGGCCTTTCGGTGGACACGGGAAAGAGGCTTGGTTCTATTTTCGATTGTCGTTCGGTTCTCGGTGCCGCCCCCGGCTGCGTTCGCCGGGCCCGGAGCCGGGGGGCGTGCCCCGTCGCGCCGCGGCGCGCGTCGCCGGGACCTCAGGCGACGGAGGCGGCTCCCGGGGCATCGATGACCGCACCGTCGGATTCCAGCGCCTGACGGATCGCGGCGGCGACCGCGGGATGGACCGGCAGCGCGAGATGTCCGATGCCGGTCACGCGCACGTTCACCGCGTCCAGGTCGGGATGGTCGACGCACGCGGTCTCGACCGGCACCATCACCCTGTCCAGCTCGCTCCAGAAGCTGATGAACCGGGTCCGGCAGCCGGGGGCCGGATGGCGTAGCTCCTGGATGAGGCCGGAGCCGGTGCGCATCTGGCGGACGATCGGGTGCGCGGCCGCCAAGGGGGCGACCGCCGTGCCGCCGTGCGGGGTGCCGAGGGTGACGAGGGTGCGCACCCGCCGGTCACCACCGAGGCGCTGTACGTAGTACCGCGCGATCAGCCCTCCGAGGCTGTGCCCCACGATGTCGACTTCGTGACGTCCGGTGCGGTCGCAGATCTCCTCGACGTGGCGGCTCAGCAGTTCGGCAGCCGTGCGGACGTCGCAGGTGAGCGGCGAGTAGTTGAGCGATTCCACGTGGTGCCATCCGTGCCGTGACAAGAAGCGGCGCAGCAGGACGAACACCGAACGGTTGTCGATGAAACCGTGCAGGAGCACCACGGGCGGCCGCTCGTCGGGGGCGTGACCACCGGGGTCTCCTGTCGGCAGCGTGGCCGTGTCTGCCGCATTCGCTGTATCTGCCGTATCGGCTGCACCTGGCGTATCGGCGGGACGGATGTATCCGCCTGCGCCGGCCGGTTCCCGGGGCGGGACGCCGGTGGTTCCGCCGCCCGTCCCCCCGCCGGCGGAGGCGCCGCCGGGGCGCGTGCGGACGCCGGGGGAGGGGGGAGCCGCAGGGGCGCGGCGCTCGGCGGTCATGCCCGAGGGGTAGAGAAGGACGTGCCCGGCAAGGATCGCCAACTCCAGAGCCGAGGCCCTGACCAGCGCGAACGACAGCCAGGAGGGCCGTGCCGGAGAGGGGTGCGGCATAGGCGGAAGAATGTGCAGGGCTCTCATGACCTTCATCGGTCGACCTCCTGCATCGGCATACGGGGCAGGCGGCTCCCTGCCCCGTACGCCCACACGGGGTGTCGCTGCCGAGGCGGCTCCGGCTCTGATCGGCCCGGTGTCCTGTCGCCGTGCCGTGCGGCTGGCGGCGCGGCGACGGAACGACCTCGTTGCGGCTCCCCTGGCGTCGCTCCCGGAGCGGTGGGTGACCGCGTGGTGCGGGGAGCGGCGCCTCGGCGAACTTGTCCCATGTGTGATTTCCCCCTCCCCACGCACCGCGAAACGGCACCGTGCGGGATGCTGTGGATAACGTTCGTTCACATCCGGCTTTTTCGGTACGGGAAACGCATGTGGAGGCAGTGATGGGTGTGACCGGTCCGATCCGTGTGGTGGTGGCCAAGCCGGGCCTCGACGGCCATGACCGTGGGGCCAAGGTGATCGCGCGGGCGCTGCGGGACGCGGGTATGGAGGTCATCTATACCGGGCTCCACCAGACGCCCGAACAGATCGTCGACACCGCGATCCAGGAGGACGCCGACGCGATCGGCCTGTCGATCCTCTCCGGCGCGCACAACACACTCTTCGCCAAAGTCATCGAGCTCCTGAAGGACCGCGAGGCGGAGGACATCAAGGTGTTCGGCGGCGGCATCATCCCCGAGGCGGACATCGCGCCGCTGAAGGAGCAGGGCGTCGCGGAGATCTTCACCCCGGGAGCGACGACGGCCTCCATCGTCGACTGGGTGCACGCCCATGTACGCCAGCCGGCGCAGGCCTGAACGGAAGCCGTGCACCTATGTGCGCCAGCTGACGCAGGCCTGAACGGCGGCCGTACACCCACGTCCGCCAGCCGGCGCAGGCCCGAACGGAAGCCGTGCACCTACGTGCACCTATGTGCGCCAGCTGACGCTGGCTTGAACGGCGGCCGTAGACCCACGTCCGCCAGCCGGCGCAGGCCCGAACGGAAGCCGTGCGCCCTTCGGGCTCCGTAGGCGCGTCGGGCTCCGTACACCTTCGGGGGCCGGACGGACGCGCGCCGGGCGCCGGTCGAGCGCTGGGTGCCGTACGTGCTTCGGCTCGGTGCGGCCTTCAGGCGCCGTCGGTTCCACAGGATCCGTGGCGGCCAGGGCTGCGTATGCCGTCCAGGATCCGGGGCCCGTAGGTGCTGCGGCCCGGCGGCCCGGCCCCGTAGGTTCTGGAGCGCTGTGCTCCGTACGCCGTCCGGGCTCCGGGGCGCTATGTTCCCGTGGCCCCGTGCGCTCTGCGGCCCCGTGGCCCCGTGCGCTATGCGGCTGCCGGCTGGACGGTCCCTGAGGTCTCTGCGGTCCCTGGGGCGCCAGGCTGCCGGCGTCCTGCTCGCGCCCGCTGCGTCCTGGGCCTGCTCCGGGCCTTGGCCAGGGGGCGCGCCCTGTTCCGGGGTGGTGTCCCGCCCTTGCACTCCGCGCCCGTGTCAGGCCCTGCATCCGCCTCCCGGCACGTACGAGCTTGCGGTCCGGTGGTCGGCATGCCGACCTCCGGCGACGGACCCGGGGACGCGGCCTGCTCGGCTTTGCTGAGCGGTTCCGCGGCCGCGTGCTGCCGCGTGGCCGCCTGCGCCCGGCTGTTCGGCGGCGTCGGCTGTGTCACCGCGCTCGGCACTGGTCCCCGCCTGGCGCCGAGACCGTGCCCGGACCGGGAACTGCGCCTGGGCCGGGTACCGCGTCCGGCCGGGGTACTGCGCCTGGGCCGGGTACCCCGTCCGGCCCGGGTATCGCGTCCGGCCCGGATCCCACGTCCTGACCGGCAACCGCGTTCGGCACCCGGACCGCGTCCGGCGCCGGTTCCGGGGTCAGCTCCGCTTCCATGGCCGCGCGAAGACGCAGCGTGGAGACCAGTCGCTGGAATGCCTCCGACCAGTAGCCGCCGGCCCCCGGTGACGCGCCTTCCGGTTCGTCCGGCGTGGTGGTGAGCACCTCGAGCCGGTCCGCCTCGGCAGGGTTGAGGCAGCGTTCGGACAGACCCATCACGCCGCTGAAGCTCCAGGGGTAGCTCCCCGCGTCACGGGCGATGTCCAGCGCGTCCACCACCGAGCGGCCCAGTGGCCCCGCCCAGGGCACGGAGCAGACTCCCAGCAGCTGGAACGCCTCGGACAGCCCGTGCGCCGCTATGAAGTCGGCGACCCACTCCGCCCGTTCGGCGGCGGGCAGGATCGCGAGGAGCTGTGCCCGCTCAGCCAGCGACGCCGTCCCGGGGCCGTTGGCCGGCGGTGTGGACGGGGTGCCGAGCAGCGCGCGCGCCCAGTCGGGATCCCGCTGGCGTACGGCCGCACGGCACCACGCGGCGTGGAGCTCGCCGCCCCAGTCGTCGGCGACGGGCAGGGCGACGATCTGCTGAGCGGTACGGCCGCCGAACCGGTCCCGCCAGGCGCCCAGTGGGGTCACCTCCACCAACTGCCCCAGCCACCAGGACCGTTCACCCCGGCCCGATGGCGCCTGCGGCGTCACACCGTCGCGCTGCATGGCGGCGTCGCACTCGTGCGGCGCCTCCACGGCGATGGACACGACGCCGCCCGTGCGGTCGGGGTTCACGCAGGAGATGGCGCGGTCGGCCATCCGCCGGGCGAGCGCCGACCCCGGGAGCGAGGACAGCAGTTCGGCAGCCGTGGCGCGGACATTGCGACTGCGGTCCGAGAGCGCCTCCTCGAGGAACGCCTCGTCGGCCCCCGTCAGCCCCGCTCGCAGGGAGTCGAGGAACATGAGACGGTCCTCCGCCCGCTCGGTGGACCACGTGGAGGCGAGCAGCGCCCGCGCGGCAGCGGGATCCTGCGCCCGTACGGCTCCGAGCAGAGCGACCCGCTCCGCGAACAACCCCTCCTCCCAGAGCCGGTGAACCGCCTCCGGGTCGTCGGTGCCGGGCCGCCGCCCCCCACTCGGCGAGGCGCGCAGCGCGAACCTCCACGCAGGGTTCAGGCCGGCCAGCCACAACCCGCGCGGCCCGGCGAACGCCAGCGCCTGGGGTCGCAGGTCGCTGCGTGCCCGGGCGGCGTCCAGCAACGCGGGCAGCAGCTCTGCCGGCGCGCGGAAACCACGGGCACCGGCGGTGGCCAGCCACTGGGGGATGAGCTCGGTGAGATCGGGGGCCGTCCCCCGCCGCCCCCCGCCAGGGGGAGTGGAACGGTCGGCCAGGAGCTGGGCGAGGCGGCGACGGGCGGCCACGGGAAGCGGCGGCCGGGGATCGGGCGGAGCCGCCGGAGGCAGCGCGGCCCCCGTGGCCGGCCGCAGTCCGGCCCGGCGACGCACGGTGTGCAGTGCCGCGGCGTCCAGCAGCGCCACCGGGCCGTGCGCCTGGTCGCCGTCCGGGCGGGGCGGACGCCGGTCGGTACCGAGCAGCGCCGACGTGACCAGCTCGTCCCACGCGGCAGGCACAGCGCCGTCGGCCCCGGCGGGCGGGACTGAGCGGGAGTCGGGGGCGGTGGCGGACATCACTGGTCCCTCCGGTCGTGGGGCAAGGGCGGAAACGCGGGCGGGTGCACGAGGGCGGGCGCGTGCGGGGGCCGTGGGCGCGACCGCGTCAGCGGAGCGCCACGACCGCGTCGGTGACGGCCTCGGCGGACCGCTCGCGGCACCATGCCGCGAGCGGATCGAAGCCCTGGTGTCCGCAGGTGCCGAAGACTGTCAGCGGGCGGCCTCCCGAGAGGGCGACGAGCGTCCACAGACCCGGCCGGGCCAGGGCCCACGGCGCGATCGGCAGGGCGGTACCGTCCGGCGCGCCGACCAGCTGCCAGCCGTCCCCGTCCGGCACGGGTATCACCTCGCGCAGGATCACGGGCCAGGAGTCCAGCCAGGGATCGTCCCGCAGGGCACGTCCGTACGCGGTGACGGCTTCGGTCGGCGTGCCGCCCGGAGGCGGGGACGCCGTGACGGCGGGCGTGCCGAACTGGCGTCCGAGGTCGGCCCTGAGCCCGCCACCGCCAGGGTAGGGCGCCACCTCGGCGTCGATCGTCGCCCCCACCGGCAGGTCATGGCCGGGTGCACGCCCTGCCGCCCCGAAGGAGAGCAGCAGCACCGTACGGCCCGACTCCTCGCCGTACAGCCAGCCGCGGCGGGTGACGATCTTGCCGTCAGGGGTGTCGTACTGCGCGAGGACCTGCCACCGGTCCCGTATCACCGCCCCCCTCGCGGGAGACGGCACCCCGACGCGCGTACGGACCGTCGCCGCGAGTTCGTCCGGCAACCGGTCCAGCCGGAGCCACGCCGAGTCCAGCAGATGCAGCAAGGCGCACTCCTCCAGCAGCCGTGCCGGCCAGCCCGGGCCGGACGACGGGATCGCTCCCAACTCGCGGACCCGGCCGGCGAGCCCGGGTGCCTGGGCGTCGACCATCCGGGCCGCCGTCTCCTCCCACAGCGGCTGCCCCGGGCCGGCGGCCGCCGCGAGGCCGCCACGCAGCAGGTCGGCGAGACGTTGCTCCAGCTCCTGCGCGCCCCCGGTGATCCGCTCCGCGCGGCGTTCCGCGCGACGCCTGGCCGCCTCGGGGTCCGCAAGGCCGGAGGCAGGGCGGCCGGCGGTGGTGCCTGGCCGCGGCGACGCCTGGCCCTGACGGTCCGTCGGCCACCCCGCGGCCCAGTCGGGGACGGCGCCCGAGGGCACCACCGGATCACCGGAGGCCCAGAGC
Source organism: Streptomyces sp. NPDC005899 (assembly GCF_040629645.1). Taxonomy (NCBI): domain Bacteria; kingdom Bacillati; phylum Actinomycetota; class Actinomycetes; order Kitasatosporales; family Streptomycetaceae; genus Streptomyces; species Streptomyces sp. NPDC005899. Next base: position 11,779 of record NZ_JBEXWB010000079.1, read on the forward strand.
AGCAGCAGGCCCAGCGCGTGCTTGCACGGGAACTTCCGGCTCGGGCATTCGCACCGGTACCACCGTGCTCCGGTGTCGACCACCGTGCGGTAGGAGGTGGCTCCGCTGCCCGCGCACACGCCCCACACCAAGGCCTCCCGGCAGCCCGCGCCCGACCACCGGCTCGGCGTGCCGAGCTCGCCCGCCGCGGCACGCGACACCGCGTCGGGCGACAGGGCCAGGACCTGCTCCACCGTCCAACGCGCCGAGGGCCCGGCGGCACGCGACGTTTCTCCCCCGTGAGATAGCAGCATGGTCACGACGGTAGGACGCCCCACTGACAATCGCCCCTGAGCTGGCCTTCCTTGTGGAGACCCCGCCGTTCCGCCGTTCCGCCGTTCCGCCGTTCCGCCGTTCCGCCGTTCCGCCGTTCCGCCGTCCCGCAGTTCCGCCGTTCCGCCGTTCCGCCGTTCCGCCGTTCCGCCGTTCCGCCGTTCCGCCGTTCCGCCGTTCCGCCGTTCCGCCGTTCCGCCGTTCCGCCGTTCCGCCGTTC
>NZ_JBEXWB010000079.1:12405-20388 GCF_040629645.1 Streptomyces sp. NPDC005899
CGTCCCGCAGTTCCGGCGGCCGCCGCCCCGTCGGCCGCCGCCCCGTCGGCCGCCGGGCGGCAGACCCGTCCGACCGGATCCCGAAAACGCCCCGCACGGCGCCCCGCCCGGCGTCCGGCCCGGCGCCGGGCCCGCGCCAGGCTCGATCCGGGCCTGTTGTCAGTGCCGTGGTGCACGGTGGGAACCACATCGGGCCGAACGATCCGGAGGGGGATTCATGACGGCGTTCGCAGACACCGCGTCAGCCGGGGGTGAGGCCCTGAGGCCGCACGCCGAACACGCCTTCGCCGACGAACTCGCGGCCCTCGCCGCCGCCGACGACCGGCCGAGACCCGCCTGCTGGAAGCTCTCGCCCTGGGCCGTCGCCACCTACCTGCTCGGCGGCACGCTCCCCGACGGCACGCTCGTCACGCCCAAGTACGTGGGGCCCCGCCGCCTCGTGGAGGTAGCCGTCAGCACGCTCGCGACCGACCGGGCGCTGCTGCTCCTGGGCGTGCCCGGGACCGCCAAGACGTGGGTGTCCGAACATCTCGCCGCAGCGGTCAGCGGTGACTCGACCCTGCTCGTCCAGGGGACCGCCGGCACCCCCGAGGAGGCCGTCCGCTACGGCTGGAACTACGCGCAGCTACTGGCTCAGGGCCCCAGCCGGGAGGCGTTGGTGCCGAGCCCGGTCATGAGGGCCATGGCCGACGGCATGACCGTCCGGATCGAGGAGCTCACCCGCATTCCCGCCGACGTGCAGGACGCGCTCATCACGATCCTGTCGGAGAAGACCCTGCCCGTCCCCGAGTTGGGACAGGAGGTCCAGGCCGTGCGCGGCTTCAACCTCATCGCGACCGCCAACGACCGCGACCGCGGGGTCAACGAACTCTCCGGGGCCCTGCGCCGCCGCTTCAACACGGTCGTGCTGCCGCTGCCGGCGACACCCGAGGCCGAGGTGGACATCGTGTCGCGGCGCGTCGACCAGATAGGGCGCTCGCTGGACCTGCCCCGGACCCCCGACAGCAGTACCGAGATCCGGCGCGTCGTCACCGTGTTCCGTGAGTTGCGACAGGGGGTCACCGAGGACGGCCGCACCAGACTCAAGTCGCCCTCCGGGACGCTGTCCACGGCCGAGGCCATCTCCGTCGTCACCGGAGGCCTCGCGCTCGCCGCCCACTTCGGTGACGGTGTCCTGCGGCCCGGCGATGTGGCGGCCGGTGTCCTCGGGGCGGTCGTCCGTGACGCCTTGGCCGACAAGGTCGTCTGGCAGGAGTACGTGGAGACGGTGGTCCGGGAGCGGGACGGCTGGAAGGACTTCTACCGCGCCTGCCGTGAGGCAGCGGCGTGACGCCCCCCGCGCCGGGCGGCCCGGGGCGGGGGTCCGGGGGGCCGTTGCTGCTCGGGGTGCGCCACCACGGGCCGGGCTCCGCCCGCGCGGTCCTTGCCGCCCTCGAAGCGGTCCGGCCGTGTGCGGTGCTCGTCGAGGGGCCGCCCGAGGGTGACGCCCTGCTGGCGCTCGCCGCCGACGAGACGATGCGTCCGCCGGTCGCGCTCCTCGCCCACGCGGTGGACGACCCGGGGCACGCCGCGTTCTGGCCGATGGCGGAGTTCTCCCCGGAGTGGGTGGCGATCCGCTGGGCCCTGGCGCACGGCACCCCGGTGCGCTTCGTCGACCTGCCCGCCGCCAACTCGCTGGCCCTGACGGAGCGTACGGAGACGGAACGCTCAGAGGCGGAAGAGGCGGAAGAGGCGGAAGAGGCGGAAGGGCGAGGGCCGGAAGGGCCAGGGCCGGAACCGGCCGAGGGCCTCCCGGAGGACGGCCGGGGCCTCGATCCCATGGGAATCCTGGGCCGGGCCGCCGGCTACGACGACCCCGAGCGCTGGTGGGAGGACGTCGTCGAGCACCGGGCGGCGGACGCCGCCCCCGCCGACCCGCTGGCCCCCTTCGCGGCGCTCGCCGAGGCCATGACGGCACTGCGCGAGACGTACGGCGACGGCGGGCACCCCCGCGACGCGGTCCGGGAGGCTTGTATGCGCCTGCAGTTGCGCGCGGCCCGCAAGGAGTTCGGCGACGACGTCGCCGTGGTCTGCGGGGCCTGGCACGTCCCCGCGCTGGCCGCGCGGACGACGGTCGCCGCCGACAAGGCCCTCCTCAAGGGGATGCCGAAGGTCAGGGCGGAGCTCACCTGGGTCCCCTGGACCCATCGCAGGCTCGCCCGGCACAGCGGCTACGGCGCGGGGATCCAGTCGCCCGGGTGGTACGGCCACCTCTTCGCCGCACCCGACCGGACCGTGGAGCGCTGGATGACGAAGGTCGCCGGGCTGCTGCGCGGAGAGGACCGGTTCGTCTCCTCCGCTCATGTCATCGAGGCCGTGCGGCTCGCCGACACGCTCGCCGACATGAGGGGACGGCCGGCCGCGGGCCTCGCGGAGACCACCGACGCGATCCGGGCCGTCATGTGCGAGGGCTCCGACGTACCGCTCGACCTCGTCCGGGACCGGCTCGTCGTCGGCGACATCCTCGGCGAGGTGCCGGAGGACGCCCCCGCCGTCCCCCTCCAGCGCGACGTCACCAGGCAGCAGCGCTCCCTGCGGCTCAGACCCGAGGCACGGGAGCGGGAGCTCGAGCTGGATCTGCGCAAGGACACCGACGCGTCGCGCAGCAGGTTCCTGCACCGGCTGAGGCTTCTGGACATCGGCTGGGGCCGGCCCACGGCGGGGCGGGGCGGTACGGGCACCTTCCGGGAGACCTGGCGGCTGTGCTGGGAGCCCGAGCTCTCCGTGCGCATCGCGGAAGCCGGAGTGTGGGGCACCACGGTGCTCTCCGCGGCGACCGCGCGGAGCACGTCGGACGCCGCCTCCGCGTCGACCCTCGCCGAGGTCACGGCGCTCGCCGAGCGCTGCCTCCTGGCCGCGCTGCCCGAGGCGCTGCCGGTCGTGGTGAAGGCGCTCGCCGACCGTGCGGCGCTCGACACGGACGTGGGCCACCTCGCCGACGCACTGCCCGCCCTGGCCCGCTCCCTGCGGTACGGGGACGTGCGTGCGACGGACACGGCGGCCCTGGGAACGGTGGCCGTCGGCCTCGCCGAACGCGTCTGCGTGGGCCTGCCCGCCGCGTGCACCGGGCTCGACGCGGACGGCGCGGCGGAGAGGCACCGGCAAGTGGACGGCGTGCACACGGCGGTCGGCATGCTGACCGCCGTGGTACCGGCGGACGGGCTCCGCGAGCGCTGGGCAGGCGTCCTGAGGACCCTGTCCGGCAGGGACGCGGTCGCGGGCGTCATCCGGGGCCGCGCCGCACGCCTGCTCCTGGACGAGGGACGGCTCACCGAGGACGAGGCGGCTCGGCTCATGGGGCTGGCCCTCTCGCCCGGTACGCCACCGGCCGACGCGGCCGCGTGGATAGAGGGCTTCCTCGGCGGGGGCGCCGGGGGCGGAATGCTGCTCGTCCACGACGAACGGCTCCTCGGACTCGTCGACGAGTGGCTGACGGGCGTGCCCCACGGGGTGTTCACCGACGTCCTCCCGCTCCTGCGCCGTACGTTCTCCGTCTACGCGGCGGGCACGCGGCGCACCCTGGGCGAGCTGGTCCGGCGCGGCCCCGGCCGGGACCGGGCGCGGGGCGAGGAGGAGTCAGCGGCACCCGGCTTCGGCACCGGACTCGACGAGGAGCGGGCCGCCGCGGTGGTGCCGGTCCTCCGGCTGCTTCTCGGCGGCACCGGAACCGGCGCTGAGGCCGACAACGGCACGGAGACCGGAACCGGCATCGAGGCGCACTCCGCCACCGAGACCGGCACCGGAGCTGGAGCGGTGGCACAGGCATCCGCGCCGGACAAGGGCGGTGACGCGATGACAGAGACGGAGCCGGCGGCCACGCGATGACCGGCGGTGAGCGGCAGCCATGCGATGACCACCCGCGGCCGAGCAGCCCGCGATGACCGATGTGGAGAGGGCGGCCCCCGCGATGACCGACGCGGGGCGGACGGGCCGGCGATGCCGACGCGGAGCGGACGGGCGTGCGATGACCGACGTGGAGGGGACGGGCGTGCGATGAGCACCGACGGAGCGGGTGGCGGGGAAGGAGCGAAGGTGGGGGCGACGGCAGAGACGCCGGCCGGGGGCGACGAGCGCCTGCGTCGATGGCGCATGGTGCTCGGCGCGGACAGCGCGGAGAGCACGGGGTACACGCTCACAGGCCGGGACGCGGCGATGGACGGTGCTCTGACCGACCTCTACGACGGTACGGGAGAACCGGGCGGCCGGGGAGGGCACGAGCGCTCGGGCGGGCTGGGTGCGTCCGCCCCGTCCCTCGCCCGCTGGCTGGGCGACATCCGCACGTACTTCCCCAGTTCCGTCGTGCAGGTCATGCAGCGCGACGCCATCGACCGTCTCGGGCTGTCCGCCCTGCTGCTGGAGCCCGAGACGCTTGAAGCACTCGAGCCCGACGTCCACCTCGTCGGCACGCTGCTCTCGCTCGGCAAGGCCATGCCGGAGACGACGAGGGAGACCGCCCGGACCGTCGTGCGCAAGGTCGTCGAGGATCTGGAGAGCCGCCTCGCCGACCGGACGAGGGCGACGGTCACCGGCGCCCTTGACCGCTCCGCCCGCGCGGCGAGACCACGTCACCGGGACATCGACTGGGACCGCACGATCCGGGCCAACCTCAAGAACCACCTGCCGCTGCCCGGAGAGAGCGGAGCCCGCACGGTCGTCCCCGAGCGCCTCATCGGGTACGCGCGGGCCGGCCGGTCCGTGAAGAAGGACGTCATCCTCTGCGTCGACCAATCGGGGTCCATGGCCTCCTCGGTCGTCCACGCCTCGGTCTTCGGAGCGGTGCTGGCCTCCATGCGCACCCTGGCGACCAGGCTGGTGGTGTTCGACACTGCCGTCGTCGACCTCACCGACCGGCTGGACGATCCGGTCGACGTGCTGTTCGGCACCCAGCTCGGTGGCGGCACGGACATCAACCGGGCTCTCGCCTACTGCCAGTCGAGGATCACCCGCCCCGCGGACACCGTCGTCGTACTCATCAGCGACCTCTACGAGGGTGGCATCCGGGACGAGATGGTCCGGCGAGCCGCCGCGATGACGGCGTCCGGCGTGCAGTTCGTGACCCTGCTCTCCCTCTCGGACGAGGGCGCCCCCTCCTACGACCGGGAGCACGCCGCAGCACTGGCAGCGCTCGGCGCGCCCGCCTTCGCCTGCACACCCGACCTCTTCCCGGAGGTCATGGCGGCTGCGCTCACCGAACGGCCCCTGCCCCTGCCGGACCCCGGCCGATGAGGCGGGCCGAGGGGGAAGGAGGGGCCGAGGGAGGGACGGTCGGCGCGGAGAGGACGCCGGCCGGCGACGGAACGGGCCGGGCCCGCGATGAGGCGATCACCGAGGACGACACGATCACGGAGGACGACGCGATCACCGAGGTCGACGCGCGCGGGGCCGGGGAGACACCGGCCCGACGCCCGTGGGCGCGGGGCGGCCGTCCCCTCCGCCCGTCGTGATACGGCTCGCCAACCTGCCGTTCCGTCCTCCGCGCCCCGGCGGCCGGCGTGGTCTGTGACCGTTATCACCGCTCAGGTGTGATCTGCAATTTAGGGTCCGGCGGAGCGCGGGGATAACCTGCCGGATGGACATGCCGCGTACCGGGTCACCGTGTGCGCCTCCCTAGTGACTGCGCAGTCACGTTGCCCTCGCGGCACGCCCACGCAGAAGAACGAACCGCGAGACCACTAAAAGGGACGGACGCGCGTGGACCTGTTCGAGTACCAGGCGAGGGACCTCTTCGCCAAGCACGGTGTACCGGTGCTGGCCGGTGAAGTGATCGACACGCCTGAGGCAGCCCGCGAGGCGACCGAGCGGCTGGGCGGCAAGTCCGTCGTCAAGGCGCAGGTGAAGGTCGGCGGCCGCGGCAAGGCCGGCGGCGTCAAGCTGGCCGCGAACCCGGATGAGGCGGTCGCTCGCGCGACCGACATCCTCGGCATGGACATCAAGGGCCACACGGTCCACAAGGTGATGATCGCCGAGCTGTCCCCGGAGATCGAGGCGGAGTACTACGTCTCGTACCTCCTCGACCGCACCAACCGCACCTTCCTGGCCATGGCGTCGGTGCAGGGCGGCATGGACATCGAGGAGGTCGCGGAGAAGACCCCCGAGGCCCTCGCGAAGGTCCCGGTCAACGCCGTCGACGGCGTCGACATCGAGAAGGCCCGCGAGATTGTGGCCCAGGCGAAGTTCCCGGCCGAGGTGGCCGAGGGCGTCGCCGAGGCCATGGTGACCCTGTGGGACACCTTCGTCGCCGAGGACGCACTCCTCGTCGAGGTCAACCCGCTGGTGAAGACCAAGGACGGCCGCATCCTGGCGCTGGACGGCAAGGTGTCTCTCGACGAGAACGCCGACTTCCGTCAGCCCGACCACGAGGCCCTCGAGGACAAGGCCGCGGCCAACCCGCTCGAGGCCGCCGCGAAGGCCAAGAACCTCAACTACGTCAAGCTCGAGGGCGAGGTCGGCATCATCGGTAACGGTGCCGGTCTGGTCATGTCGACCCTCGACGTCGTCGCGTACGCCGGTGAGAAGCACGGCAACGTGAAGCCCGCCAACTTCCTCGACATCGGGGGCGGCGCCTCCGCCGAGGTCATGGCGAACGGCCTTGAGATCATCCTCGGTGACGCGGACGTCAAGTCCGTCTTCGTCAACGTCTTCGGTGGCATCACCGCGTGCGACGAGGTCGCCAACGGCATCGTCCAGGCCCTGGAGCTGCTCAAGTCCAAGGGCGAGGACGTCACCAAGCCGCTGGTCGTGCGCCTCGACGGCAACAACGCGGAGCTGGGTCGCAAGATCCTCTCCGACGCCAACCACCCGCTGGTGCAGCGCGTGGACACCATGGACGGCGCGGCCGACAAGGCCGCCGAGCTCGCCGCGGCTGCGAAGTAAAGGACGAGGGACTCCAACACCATGGCTATCTTCCTCACCAAGGACAGCAAGGTCATCGTCCAGGGGATGACCGGCGCCACGGGCATGAAGCACACCAAGCTCATGCTGGCCGACGGCACCAACATCGTCGGTGGCGTCAACCCGCGCAAGGCGGGCACGTCCGTCGACTTCGACGGCACCGAGGTACCCGTCTTCGGCTCCGTCAAGGAGGCGATGGAGAAGACGGGCGCCGACGTGTCGGTCCTCTTCGTGCCGCCGGCCTTCGCGAAGGCCGCCGTCGTCGAGGCGATCGACGCCGAGATCCCGCTCGCCGTCGTGATCACCGAGGGCATCGCCGTCCACGACTCGGCCGCCTTCTGGGCGTACGCCGGCTCGAAGGGCAACAAGACCCGGATCATCGGCCCGAACTGCCCCGGTCTGATCACCCCCGGCCAGTCCAACGCCGGCATCATCCCGGGCGACATCACCAAGCCCGGCCGCATCGGTCTCGTGTCGAAGTCCGGCACGCTCACCTACCAGATGATGTACGAGCTCCGTGACATCGGCTTCTCCTCGGCCGTCGGCATCGGTGGCGACCCGGTGATCGGCACGACCCACATCGACGCCCTCGCGGCGTTCGAGGCGGACCCCGACACCGACCTCATCGTGATGATCGGCGAGATCGGCGGCGACGCCGAGGAGCGCGCGGCCGACTACATCGCGAAGAACGTCACCAAGCCGGTCGTCGGCTACGTCGCGGGCTTCACCGCCCCCGAGGGCAAGACCATGGGCCACGCGGGCGCCATCGTCTCCGGTTCCTCCGGCACCGCCGCCGCCAAGAAGGAGGCCCTCGAGGCCGCCGGCGTGAAGGTCGGCAAGACGCCGACCGAGACCGCCAAGCTGGCGCGCGAGGTCCTCAACGGCTGACCGCGCGCCGCGGCGGCCCGCCCGCCCGGCACGCGCCTCACCGCATGAACGGCGCGGGGCCACCCCCCCCCCGGGGTGGGGACCCCCCCCCGAACGGGATACCCGGCGGGGGGTCGGCGCCCCCGCCCCCCCCCGGCAACACCACGGCGGCGCGCGCCACGAGCC
>NZ_JBEXWB010000080.1:0-20098 GCF_040629645.1 Streptomyces sp. NPDC005899
GCCGGGACGCGGGGCGGCTCACCTCTTCCGGTAGCCGTACGCGTCCGTCGCCGCCGCTTCCACGGCCGCCAGGTCACCGCCCGCTGACGCGGTCACCAGCGCGGCCACCGCACCCTCGACGAACGGCGCGTCCACCAGCCGGGCGCCCTCGGGCAGTCCACCGCCCTCCGCCAGCATGGCCTTCACCGTCAGGAGCGCACTCCCCAGGTCGACGAGCAGTGCCACCCCCGCACCCCGGTCGACCGCCCTCGCGGCCTTGGAGACCAGCTCCGCGCTCGTGCCCAGGCCGCCGGCGGACGTCCCCCCGGCCGCGGCCACGGGCGCGGTCGCACCGCCGGCCGCGAGCCCTCTGGCCAGCTCGGCGACGGCTTCCGCGACGGGCCCGCTGTGCGAGACCAGCACGATTCCGACCTGCGGTTCCTCGCTCACGCGCCGCCTCCGCCGCTCGTCGTGGCCGCTTCTGCCAGCGCCTCCATCAGCAGTGCCGCCGAGGTCGCCCCCGGGTCCTGGTGCCCGATGCTGCGCTCGCCCAGGTAGCTGGCCCTGCCCTTGCGTGCCCGCAGGGGCACGGTCGCCTCCGCCCCGGCCAGCGCCGCGTCGCGGGCCGCCGTGAGGGAGGAGCGCAGCTTCTCGGAGGCCGGCAGCAGCGCGTCCAGCATGGTCTTGTCACCGGGCTGGGCCCCGCCCAGTTGCGCCACCGCCGCGACGCCCTCCCCGAACGCCTCGGCCAGATCCGCGGTGCTCACCTCCCGGGCCTCGCCGAGGGCCTTGCCGGTGCGGCGCAGGAGCGTCCCGTACAACGGACCGGACGCTCCGCCGACCGTCGAGATCAGCTGCCGTCCCGCCGTCGTCAGTACGGCCCCCGGGCCGGCGGGCGACTCCCTGTCGAGGACGGCGGTCACCGCGTGGAACCCGCGCCGCATGTTGCCGCCGTGATCGGCGTCGCCGATCGCGGCGTCCAGTTCGGTCAGCCGGCTCGCCTCCCGGTCGACGGCCGCCGCGGTGGCGGCCATCCAGCGACGGAAGAAATCGGTGTCGAGCACACGCTCTCCTGTTCCTCGCGCACGAACGGTCGGACCGGTCACCTGCCCCATCGGAGTGCGGGCGTCTGCACCGGAGCGTCCCAGAGCCTCAGCATTTCCTCGTCGACCTGACACAGAGTCACCGAGCAGCCCGCCATGTCGAGCGACGTCACGTAGTTCCCGACCAGGGTACGAGCCACCGCCACGCCTCGCTCGGACAGCACCCGCTGAACCTCGGCACCGAACCCGTACAGCTCCAGCAGGGGTGTGGCGCCCATGCCGTTCACCAGGACCAGGACGGGACCGTTCGGGCGCAGGTCCTCCAGCACCGTGTGCACCGCGAAGTCCGCGATCTCCCCGGAGGTCATCATCGGGCGCCGCTCCCGGCCCGGCTCGCCGTGGATACCGATTCCCAACTCCAGCTCACCCGCGGGCAGGTCGAAGGTCGGGCTGCCCTTGGCCGGGGTGGTCACGGCGCTCAGGGCCACCCCGAAGCTGCGTGCCGACCCGTTCACCTGCCGAGCCACGGCCTCCACCCGCTCCAGCGGCGCGCCCTCGTCCGCGAGGGCACCGGCGATCTTCTCGACGAACAAGGTCGCGCCCGTGCCCCGCCGGCCCGCCGTGAAGGTGCTGTCGGTCACCGCCACGTCGTCGTCGACCAGGACCCTGGCCACCTGGAGGCCCTCGTCCTCGGCGAGCTCGGCCGCCATGTCGAAGTTCAGCACGTCACCGGTGTAGTTCTTCACCACGAACAGGACTCCCGCGCCGCTGTCGACGGCGGCGGCCGCCCTGACGATCTGGTCGGGCACGGGGGACGTGAAGATCTCACCCAGGCACGCGGCGGACAGCATGCCGGGCCCGACGAATCCCGCGTGCAACGGCTCGTGCCCCGACCCGCCGCCCGAGACGAGGCCCACCTTCCCGGCCACGGGCGCGTCACGCCGGACGACCAGGCGGTTGCCGACGTCCACGGTGAGCTCGGGATGGGCGGCCGCCATACCGCGGAGGCCGTCGGTGACCACGGTCTCCGGCACGTTCATGAGCATGCGCAACGGTGCCTCCTGGGACGAGTGCGTGCCGGGCCGCCACGGAGTCCGCCCGGACCGGGACGTCCAGTATCGAAGACGGGGAGGTCATCGGGAAGCGACGCGGCGAAGGCCGGGCCGCAGGCGGCGGTCCCCGGCGTCCGTCGCGGCGCGGGGCGCGGCCCGCGACCGCCGTTCCGGCTCGATGCCCGGCGGACCCGGTCAGGGCGTCCCTTCCACGGAGATCTCGCACCAGACGGTCTTGCCGTCTCCGCGGGGTTCGACCCCCCACGAGGTGGCCAGCTCCTCCAGCAGCATGAGCCCGCGGCCCGAGGTCGACTGTTCGGTGGCGGCCCGGCGGCGCGGGGAGGAAGGAGAGGTGTCGGTGACCGCCAGGCGTACGGCACGCCCGTCCTCGTCGACGAGCCTGGCCGTGAGCGTGGCGCTGCCGCGCGTGTGGAGGAGGGCGTTGGTGGCCAGTTCGCAGGCCAGCAGTTCGGCGGTGTCGGCTACGGCGTCCAGGGACCAGCGGCCGAGCGCCGTGCGCAGGGCGAGACGCGCGGCCTTGAGGGAGCCGGCGTCCGTGGGTGCGATGGTGACCTCCATCTGCGGGTCGGCGGCACGCCCGTCCGGTGACCGCCGCAGTACCAGGAGGGCCACGTCGTCCTCGCCCTCCGTGTAGGCGCCCATGGTGCGGAGCAGGTGATCGGCGAGGGCGTCGGTGTCCCCGGGGCCCTCGGCGAGGGCCTCGAGGAGGCGGGCGCGGCCCCGGTCGAGGTCCTCGGTGCGTGACTCGATGAGGCCGTCCGTGCACATGAGCAGGGTCGTGCCGGGCTCCAGGACCGTCTCGAGCGCCGGATAGGAGGGCTGGGCTCCCGGGGTGGTGAGGCCGAGCGGGAGCCCGCCCGGGCAGTGCAGCAGGACGGTGCTCCCGTCGGGCCTGCGCAGGACGGGCTCGAGGTGCCCGGCGCGGACGAAGACGGTCATGCCGGTGACGGGGTCCAGGAGGGCGAAGAGGCAGGTGGCGAACCTGTCCGTGTCCAGCTCCGCGAGGAACGCGGAGGCCCGTGCCACCACCGTCGTGGGCGGGTGCCCCTCGGCGGCGTAGGCCCGCAGGGCGATCCTGAGCTGGCCCATGACGGCCGCCGCGGTCACGTCGTGCCCCTGCACGTCCCCGACGACCGCGGCGATGCGGCCGTCGGGCAGGGAGAGCGCGTCGTACCAGTCGCCGCCGATCCCTCCCTGGGCCCTGGCCGGCCGGTAGCGGGTCGCCAGTGCCAGCCCGGGGACGTGGGGGAGGTGGCCGGGGAGCATGGCCGTCTGGAGTCCGGCGGCGAGCTCGTGTTCACGGTCGTACAGGAGTGCCCGCTGGAGTGACTGGGCGATGACCTTGCCCAGGGCGGTCAGCACGGTGCGCTCGTCGTGCCCGAAGGGTGTCCTGCCGTCGTAGGTGAGGCCGAGCGCGCCGATGGCCTCGTCGTGGGCGATCAAGGGGAGGTACACGGCGGCGGTGGCGTCGGAGAAGAGGTGGAGGTAGGGCCGTATCTCGGGGTAGCGCGTCCCGTACTCGCGCCGGCTGGTGATGAAGACGGCCCTGCGGATGCGGGCGGCCTCGCTGAGCGGCAGGTGCGCGTCCAGGCGGGCCAGGTGGAAGTCACGGACGAGGTCGGGGTTCACACCGTTCGAACCGGCAAGGCGCATACGGCCGTTGTCCACCAGCCCGAGGATGATGCTCGAGGCGCCGAGCTGTTCCAGCAGCTTGGTGCTGGTCAGCGCCTCGGCCACGTCCTCGACCGTCACGGTGGGGGCGAGGGCGTCGCTGACGTGACCGACGATGTCGGCCTGCCGGCGGCGGTCGTGCCTGGCCTGGCGCAGCTGTACGGACTGGTCGAGAGCCCGCAGCTCCTGGCTGGCGTCCCGGATGATCCCGATGACCTGATCGGGCTTGCCCTGCTCGTCGCAGACCACGTGGCCCTGGGTGTGCGTCCAGCGCAGCCGGCCGTCGCGGCACCGCACCCGGAAGTAGAGACTGAAGCCCGAGCGGGTGCGCAGTGCGAGGTCGACCTGCTCCTGCACCGCGGTCACCTCGGCCGGCACCATCTTCGCCCCCAGGGTGCTCAGGCGGCCGTCGTACTCGCCGGGCCGGAAGTCCATCACCGCGAGCCCCGCCTCGTCGTACCGCAGGGTCCCGCTGGGCAGGTCCCAGGTGTAGCTGCCCATGCCGTTCACCGCCAGGGCCACGTGCGCGGCGACCGGGTGCTCCGCGGCCCCGGGCCCGCTGTCGCGCTGGCCGAACCGTTGCATCGACTGCCTCCTGGCTCGCACGGCCGCCGCGGTCCCCGTCCGTGGGTGGTCCGGGCGCCCGGAGAAGCGCGACCACCACGGCCCATTCTGCGCGGAGCGGGCCGAGCGCGCCCGTCCTGGTTGCGTCGGCCAGTGGGCCGACACAGCCGTACCTTAAATACCTCGGAATTTGCCTAAAGGTATTAGGTAGCTGCATAATGCGGTGAGGCCGAGGAGGACGACATGGTGCGTGCGGGACTGACCGCGGAACGCCTGACCCGTGCGGGAGCGGAGCTGGCCGACGAGGTGGGGTTCGACCGGGTGACCGTCTCGGCGCTCGCCCGGCGCTTCGACGTCGCGGTCGCGAGCCTGTACTCCCACGTGAAGAGCTCCCAGGACCTCAAGACCCGGATCGCCCTCCTCGCTCTGGAGGAACTGGCCGATCTGGCGTCCGCCGCGCTGGCCGGGCGGGCCGGCAAGGACGCCCTGACCGCCTTCGCCGACGCCTACCGCGACTACGCCCGGGAACACCCCGGCCGGTACGCGGCGGCGCGGCTCCCGCTCGACCCCGGGACGGCGGCCGCGAGCGCGGGGGGCCGGCACTCCGCCATGACACGGGCGATCCTGCGGGGCTACGACCTGCCGGAGCCCGACCAGACCCACGCCGTACGACTGCTGGGCAGCGTCTTCCACGGCTACGTGAGCCTGGAGCTGGCCGGGGGCTTCAGCCACAGCGCCCCCGACTCGCAGGAGACGTGGGCGTGGACTCTCGACCGCCTCGACGCCATGCTCCGCAACTGGCCCCTGTCCTGACAGCGGCGGCCGCCCCGACGGCCGCCCCCAGCGGCACCCCCGCACCCCCGCGCCCGTGCGCCCACCGCCGTCCACCCTGTGGCGCACCGGCACGCCCACGACCACCCCCACCTCCCGAGACAGCAGGCTGGAACCGATGAACCACGCCCACCACTGGATCACCACGCCCGTGACCGCCGGTCTCCTGCGGGGCGCCCTCGACCTGGAGCGGACCGCACACGGCCTCCTGCCGCACCGGCTGCCCGCCTCGGCCCGCGCCCGGAACACCGACCCGCAGCTCGCCATGGCCGAGTCCCAGCCCTCCGGGGTACGGCTCGTCCTCCGCACCCGGGCCACCGCCGTCGAGCTGGACACGCTGCCCACCAAGCGCGTCTACGTGGGTGTCCCGCCCCGCCCCGACGGGGTGTACGAGCTGCTCGTCGACGGCCGGCCGGCCGGCCGTGCCGTTGTCGCGGGCGGCAGCACCCTGACCATCGACATGGCGAAGGGCACCGCCGAACACCGCCCCGGCCCGGTCGGTACCGTCCGCTTCACCGGCCTGCCGGACCACCTCAAGGACGTCGAGATCTGGCTTCCGTACAACGAGACCACCGAGCTCGTCGCCCTGCGCACCGACGCGCCCGTCGAGCCGGCCCCGGACCCGGACCGCAGGGTGTGGCTGCACCACGGCAGCTCCATCAGCCACGGCTCGGACGCGGCGGGCCCCACGACGATCTGGCCGGCACGCGCCGCCTCCCTCGGAGGGGTGGAGCTGGTCAACCTCGGGTTCGGCGGCGGAGGCATGCTCGACCCGTTCACCGCGCGTGCCATGCGGGACACCCCGGCCGACCTGGTCAGCGTCAAGATCGGCATCAACGTGGTGAACACCGACCTGATGCGGCTGCGTGCCTTCGGGCCGGCCGTCCACGGCTTCCTCGACACCATCCGCGACGGGCACCCCACCGCCCCGCTGCTCGTCGTCTCACCGATCCTCTGCCCCGTGCACGAGGACACCCCGGGGCCCTCTGCCCTGGATCCCGCCGGCCTCGCCACCGGACAGCCGTTGTTCCGTGCCACCGGCGACCCCGCGGAGACCGCCGCCGGCAAACTGACCCTGCGCGTCATCAGGGAGGAGCTGGCCCGGATCGTCGGGCAACGGGCGGCCGAGGACCCGCACATCCACCACCTCGACGGCCGCGCCCTGTACGGCGAGTCCGACGCGGCGGAGCTGCCGCTGCCCGACCGGCTCCACCCGGACGCCGCCACCCACCGCCGCATCGGCGAACGCTTCGCCGACCTGGCCTTCAGCGCCGAAGGCCCCTTCTCGCCGTCCGCCGCTCCCCGTGCCGGGAGGCGGACTGGTTGAGGGTCGGGCCCCGCAGGGGCATTCTGGGACGAGAGCGGCGACCGCGGTCCGTGGACGACGGACCGGAAAGCCGCGGAGGGCGAGTGGTGGCCCATGGAAGAGCGTGACCAGCAGAGCACCGGCGGGGATCCCGCCCGTGCTCCGTCGGCCCGGACGAGGGCGCGGATCCTCGCCCAGTTGCCCGTCGCGGTGACGTTCTTCGGCCGGGACCAGCAGCTCGCGATGGCCAACGAGACCGCGACGGCGGCCGTGGCCCGGTCGGAGGCGTCCCTGCTGGGCCTGCCCCCGGGGGAGGCCGAGGCCGGGGTGCTCGTGCAGGGCGGCGCGGGGCTGGCCGACGCGATCGGCCGGGTCATGCGGACCGGCGAGGCTGAGTCCTACGAGACGGACCTGGTGCTCGTGGGCAGCAAGCACGTCTGGCGGGCCATGCTCACTCCCGTGAAGGACGAGGCCGGGGACCTCCTCGGGGTGTCGGTGGTGACCGTGGACACCACCGACCAGTTCTGGGCACGTGAGCGCATGGCCGTACTCGACCGGGCGAACACACGCATCGGCAGCACCCTGGACGTGGGCCGGACCGCCGAGGAACTGGCGCAGCTGGCCACCGAGGGCTTCGCGGACTTCGCCACGGTCGACCTGCTCGCCGAGGTGCTGACCGGCGACGAGGCGCACCCCCCGCACGCCAGGGAGGAGATCCAGTTCCTCCGCGTGGCCCAGAGCTCCGTGCTGGAGGGCTGCCCCGAATCGGTCGTGGAACTGGGCCAGGCGCACACGTTCGACTGCGAGACCGCGATCGGGCGCACCCTGGCCGGCGGCGAGGCGGAGAGGTTCGAGATCGACGAGGAGACCCTGGGCGAGTGGAAGCAGCGGGACCCCGACCGTGTGCACAGCCTGCGGCAGCACAGGATCCACTCCGGGATCGTCGCCCCGCTGCGAGCCCGCGGGATCACGCTCGGCATGGCCATGTTCTGCCGCCACCGCACCCCCGAGCCCTTCGGTGACAGCGACCTGTCACTCTGCGAGGAGCTCGTCGCGCGGGCCGCCGTGTGTGTGGACAACGCCCGCCGCTACACCCGGGAACGCGCCACCGCGCTCGCCCTGCAGCGCAGTCTGCTGCCCAGCCGGTCCGCCCCCCAGCGGGCCGTGGAGGTGACCTCCCGCTACGTGCCGTCGACGCTCGGTGCCGGTATCGGAGGGGACTGGTTCGACGTCATCCCGCTCTCGGGCGCCCGGGTCGCCCTGGTCGTGGGCGACGTCGTCGGCCACGGCATCCACGCGTCGGCCACCATGGGCAGGCTGCGTACCGCCGTGCGCGCCCTCGCCGAGGTGGACCTGGCTCCCGAGGAACTGCTGACCCAGCTCGACGACCTCGTGATGAAGCTCGACCGAGAGGAGGAACCGGGCGCCGCCGGCACCGCGCCCGTCGCCGGGGCCACCTGCCTGTACGCGGTGTACGACCCGATCACCAGCCACTGCACGATGGCGCGGGCCGGCCACGCCGAGCCTGTGCTCGCCCGCCCGCAGGGCCGTCCGGAGACGCTGCCGCTGCCGGCCGGGCCGCCGCTCGGGGTCGGGGGGCTGCCCTTCGAAGCGGCCCGGTACGAACTGCCGGAAGGCAGCCGTCTCGCCCTCTTCACGGACGGCCTGCTGGCGGCGCCGGGCCGGGACGCCGACGCGTGCCTGGCCGAACTCCGCGGCCTGCTCGCCCGGCCCGAGGAGCCCCTGGACGTGACCTGCGACGCCGTGATGAGCACCCTGGTGCCGGAACGGCCCGCGGACGACGTCGCCTTCGTGCTGGCCCGCACCCGCCGCCTCGACGAGGAGAACCACGCCTCCTGGGACCTGGCCGCCGATCCGGCCGTCGTGGTGGAGGCCCGCAAACGCGCCGCGGCCCAGCTCGAGGTCTGGGGCCTGCGGGACGCCGTGCTGACCACCGAACTCGTCGTCAGCGAGCTCGTCACCAACGCGATCCGCTACGGCGGCCCGCCCATCACCCTGCGGCTCATCCGCGATCTCGCACTCGTCTGCGAGGTGTCGGACGGCAGCAGTACCGCCCCGCATCTGCGCCGCGCCCGCATGTACGACGAGGGCGGCCGCGGCCTCCTGCTGGTGGCGAGCGTCACCGAACGCTGGGGCACCCGGTACAGCGGCAGCGGGAAGACCATCTGGGCCCAGCTGCCGCTGTCCGACGCGGCGGATACGGAGGGCCCCTGAGCAGGCGGCCGCCGAGGGGGCGTGACCTCCGGGGCGGCGGACCCGCTACGTGTGCAGCGCGCTGTCGGCAGGGCCGGTGGTGAAGCCGGTGAAGCGCACTCGCAGGCCCTCGCGCTGCGGTGAACAGCAGAACGGACCGGCCGAGGCGGCGGCGTCCGCGTCCAGCGGCGCGAGACGCACCAGGCGCCAGGGGCCGTCGTCGCAGCGGGCCCGTACGGTGACGGCGTCGCCCGCACGGCTCACCCGTACGGTGACGTGGCGGCCGGCCCATTCGGGCACCGGCGAGAGCGACCAGTCCGACAGCTCGCGGGTGACGACCGCGCCGAGGTGCGCGACCCCGTCGGACATCTCGATCCCGGCCTTGATCCAGTTGCGCTCGTCCACGCGCACCATGACCCCGGCCTGGTCGTACAGTTCCTCGAAGCGCGCGACGAAGGTCACCTCGACGGCGGATCCGGGAGGGAACGCGGTGAGCAGCGCGTGTCCGTCGTCCCGGACGAAGCCGTAGCTCGTCGTGCGCCAGAAGTCGCTCCGCCCCCGGGCGGCCACATCGAGCCCGTCGCCGTCGGCCGTCGCGGCCGGCGGCGGGTTGAGCCACTCCGCCCGCGCCCAGTCGACCGCCCGCTGCCCGTCGGGCCCCTGCCCGTCCAGCCCTTGCCCGTCCATACGTCTCCCCGGTCGCCGGTGACCGAGTCTACGGGCCGCCGGCCGGTCGGATTCCGGTCCGCGGCCGGCACCGCCCGGCCCATCGGCCCGCGGAGACGCCCCGCGCGCACCGGCGGCCCCCGACGCGCGTACGAGCCGTCACCCGCCGCCCCGCTCCTCCCGGGTGCCCGGTCCCCCGTCCGGGTCACGGTGGCCGGGCGGCGTCCTACGCACCGTCGCCTTGATCCCCTGACGCGCCATCACCCCGCACTACTGCGGTGGTGCTCCCAGCGGAGCGGCGGCGAGGGCCTTCGCCGTCCCGTACAGGTTGGCCGCCATGGCCCGGGCCGTCCTGTGCGCCCAGTCGTGACCGCGGGCGTCGGCCAGGTAGTCCGGCCCGGGGCCCGGGCCCAGGTGCCAGTACGTCCAGGCCTGGCCGGGGATGGTGTAACCGATGTCGGCGAGCGCGCCGGAGATCTCGCTGATGTCGTGGTGCGCGCCGTCCTCGTTGCCCGTGACCACGACACCGGCGACCCGGTTGTAGGCCACGGGGCGCCCCTCGTCGTCCGTCTCGGACAGCATGGCGTCCATACGCTCCAGGACGCGCTGCGCGATCGAGGACGGGTGGCCCAGCCAGGTGGGTGAGGCGATGACCAGGGATGTCGGCGTCCAGCAGCTTGCGGTGGACGTTTGGCCACGCGTCGCCCGGGCCTGCGGCCTCGCTCACCACCCCGGGGCTGATGTCCAGGTCCGCGGCCCTGACGAACTCGACGCCGACGGAGTCGCTCCGGAGCTGTTCGGCGACCTTCTCGGCGAGGGCCTGCGGGTTCGAGGGGGCCGGTGACGCCTGGAGCGTGCAGTTGATCACTAGGGCTTTCAGGCCGGTGGGGTACCCGCTCCGCCCGTCCCCTCACGGTCCGTTCGGATGACAGCGGCTCATCTCCGGGCGAGGACGGCGAGGTCCTCCAGGGCCGGTACGGCACCGGACCGCCCCTCGAAGAGGGCCCTCCCCTCGGCGATGCGCCGCTCCCGATCCGGACCGGGCGTACTGAGCGTGTCCAGGGAACGGATAAGGGCCCACGGATCGCGGGCGTGGTCGGTGAGGCCGTGCTCCGCCATCAGCCGGACGCCCTGCACGCCGTGGCCCGGGATGGGGCGGTAACCCACCACCGGCAGCCCCGCGGCCAGCGCCTCCAGCGCGGTCTGGCCCGCCGCGTTGTCCACGAGCACCCGGGATGCGGCCATCAGGCCGGGCATGTCCCGCACCCAGCCGGTGGCCAGCACCCCCGGGGTCCGCGCCAGCGCACGCCGCAGCGCCTCGTTCCTGCCGCACAGCACGACGGCCCGGTAACCCGCGGCGGCCACCAGGCGGGCGGTGCGCGCGAAGCGGGTGCCGGCCCCCCACGCACCCGCCGAGACCAGCACGACCGGCGGACCGTCCCCGCCGAGCCGCCGCCGCCACTCCTGCGCACCGGGGGCGGGCTCCAGGAACCGCTGGGGCACCAGTGGGCCGCAGGCCACGGCGGGCCGCCCCACCAGCCGGCGCACGTCCTGCGCGGTCCTCGGCGTGAGGCAGAGGTGGAGGTCGTTGCCGGGGTCGAGCCACTGACGGTGCACGGCGAAGTCGGTGACCAGGACGGCACTCGGCACCTTCAGCGCCCCCCGGCGGCGGAGCCGTCCCGTGAGCTGCGCGGCGAGGTGGAACACCGGGACCACCGCGTCCGGCCGCTGCCGTGCCACGACGGCGAGCAGCCGCTCCTCGGCGAGAGCGGCCAGCGGGGCACTGCCGGGACGCGGTCCGCCGCCCGTACGGAAGAAGGCGGCGTACAGGCCCGCGTACAGCGCGGGCGTTCGGCGGATGGCGTTGCGGTAGAAGCCGCGCAACCCCGCGCCGACACCGGGGGGCAGCAGGTCGAGTACGTCGACCGTCAGGCAGCTGTCGCCGGCGGCGCCGAGACGGTGTACCAGTTCCGCGGCCACGGCGTCGTGGCCGGCGCCCATGCTCGCGCTGAGGACGAGGAAACGTCCGGCCATGCGGACCCTCCGGGTGGTGTGCGACGATCGCCGTACGTTTTGTGTTTCTCGTCATGTTATGACTGTTTTCCTGTGCTGTGCCGCGCACCTGGCGAGACGCGCTGAGAGAGGAAGCCGCAATGGGGCGAGCCCTTCCCGGCACGGGCCACCACCGCCCGGCCGCCCCGGGCGCTCCCGGGCGGCCCAGGAGCGCGAAGGGCGTGGCTCTGGTGACCGGCGCGTCCTCCGGGATCGGTGCCGCCGTCTCCCGGCGGATCGCGGCGGAGGGCGGCTGGGACCTCCTCGTCAGCGGACGGGACCACACCCGCCTGGGGGAGGTGGCCGCGCTCACCTCGGGCCGTGCACTGCCCGCCGACCTGGCCGCCCCGCAGGGCGCCGAAGGGCTGGTACAGGACGCCCTGGACGCCTCCGGACGCATCGATCTGCTCGTCGCCGGGGCCGGGGTCGGCTGGGCCGGGCCGCTGCACACGATGCCCGCGACGGCCGCGGACCAGGTCCTCGCGGTGGACCTGGTCTCCGTCGTCCACCTGGTGCGCCTGGTCCTCCCGCACATGCTCGCCCGGGGCCGGGGGCAGCTCGTGCTGATCGGATCGGTCGCCGGCACGGTCGGCGTCCGCGACGAGGCCGTCTACTCGGCCGCCAAGGCCGCGGTCGCCGTTCTCGCGGACGCCCTGCGCTACGAACTGGCCGGCACCGGCGTGCGCGTGCTGCACGTGGTCCCCGGAGTGGTCACCACCCCGTTCTTCGAACGCCGCGGCACCCCGTACACCCGGTCGCGCCCCCGCCCGGTGGCCGCCGAACAGGTGGCCGAAGCGGTCTGGACCGCGCTGCTGCGGGGACGCGACGAGGTCTTCGTACCGGGATGGCTGCGGCTGCCGGGCCGGGTGCGCGGGGCCGCGCCCGGGCTGTACCGGCGGCTGGCCACCCGGTTCGGATGAGCGGATGAGCGCCGTCACCGTCGTCCTGGCGCTGCTCTCGGCCTGCGCCAACGCCGCGGCCTCCGTGCTGCAGCGCCGGGCCGCCGTGGAATGGGCCGGCCGGGCGCCCCGACCGCGGGGCTCCCGGCTGAGGCGGACGGCGGGCCGGTGGGCCGGTCTGCTCCGCCGCCCGTTCTGGATCGCGGGAACCGCCGCCCTGGTGCTGTCGGCGGCCTTCCAGGCCGGGGCCCTGGCGGTCGGGCGGCTCTCGGTGGTCCAGCCGCTCCTCGCCAGCGAACTGCTCTTCACGCTCGTCGTGGGCAGCGTGGTCTTCCAGCACCGTCCGGACGGCCGGACCTGGCTGTCGTTCCTGGCGCTCGCCGCGGGTCTCGCCCTCTTCCTGCTGGCGGTCAGCCCGTCCGGGGGCGAGGCGACGGGTGAGGCGACGGGCTGGCTCCCGGTCGGGGCCGCCCTCGCCCTGACCGTGTCCGTCCTCCTCCTCGTGGCGCGCACGCTCGACGGCGCGGCGCGCGCGGCGGTATTGGGCTGCGCCACCGCCGTCTGCTTCGCCTGCACCGCCGCGCTCGTCAAGGAGGTCACCGGGCGGATCGGGGACGGCTTCGCGGCCGTGTTCGCGAACGGCTACCCGTACGCGGCGGCCGCCGTCGGGCTGCTGAGTTTCCTGCTGCTGCAGAGCACCCTGGGCGCAGGCACGCTGGCCGCGTCGCAGCCCGCCCTCACGCTCGGGGACGCTCTGGTCAGCGTGGGACTCGGCTGGTCGCTCTTCGGTGAACGGATCCCGCTGGGGCCCAACCTGCTGACCGGCGCGCTCGGAGCGTTCCTGGTGGCGGTCGGGACCGCGTTCCTCGCCCAGTCCATCCCCGTCTCCGGCTCCTTCGACGCGGAGGTCGGCAGGAGGCGGCGGCCACCCGGCGGATCGGCCGGCACCGGTGGAGAGGGGCCGGCGTGACGGCAGGCGACCGGACCCGCCCGGCCGCCCACCGGCTGCCGGCGGCGCTCACGGCCCTGGCGCTGGGCGCGCACGTCCTCCCTTCAGGCACCTGGCTGCCCTCCGTGCGCAGAACCCTCTTCCCGGCCCTGACGGGCCTCGGCCGCGGCGACCACGTGGCGCTCACCTTCGACGACGGCCCCGACCCGCTCTCCACCCCCCTCTTCCTCGACGCCCTGGACCGCTCGTCGGCGCGCGCCACGTTCTTCGTCCTCGGCGAAAGCCTCGTGAGGTATCCGCACATCGGCCGCGACATCGTGAGCAGGGGGCACGAGCTGGGCGTGCACGGATGGACGCACAACCGCCCCTGGCTCGCGTCGTTCGCCCGGGACACCCGTGAACTGGTGCGGACCGCCGAAGCGGTGGGCGAGGCCGCGGGCACCGCACCACGGTGGTACCGGCCGCCGTACGGCATCCTGACGGCGGGCCGGTGGGCCGCGGCCGCGCGCGCGGAGCTGCGGCCGGTCCTGTGGTCGGCCTGGGGCCGTGACTGGACCGCCGACGCCACGGCCGCGTCGGTGCTGGACACCGTACGGCGCGACCTGCGCGGCGGCGGCACCGTCCTCCTGCACGACACCGACAGGGTGGCCGCGCCCGGCTGCTGGCGGGCGACGCTGGCGATGCTGCCCGCACTCGTCCAGGGGCTGCGCGCCGCCGGCCTGAGCGTCGGGCCGCTGGCCGAGCACGGGATCGCGGGGGGCGGGGACGGCGGTGGCCGGGAGACTCCGTACGACTGCCGGGGCGGGGCCAGGAGGGTCGGGTGCCGTGGTGGTCACGGCACCGGGAATGGCGCGTGAGCGCGGTTCAGGCGCCCTGCGGCCGGTCCGGTGACGGCGCAGGGCTCATCGCCCACCGGATCGCCCTGGTGAGCACCTGCCCGGTCGGGCGCACGCAGCGGTTCTCGAACCTGGGCAGCAGCGGCAGGCGCAGCGGCCGCCTGGCCCACGGGGGCAGCATCGCGACCGCGTTGGCCGCCAGCACCGTGTACGGGCCCCAGGCGAACACGGGGAGCGGCGGCCGGATCAGCAGGAACCGCGCTGCCTCCCACGCCTGCGGTGTCGCGCGCAGTTCCGGCCGGTAGGACTCGATGCACGAGGCGAGCTCAGCCCGGTCGCGAGGGGGGTCCGCCACCCCCAGCGCACTCGCCACACGAGCCGTGTCGGATATGTACGCGTCACAGCCCGGCCCGTCGAGCGGGCGGCGCCCGAACCGCTGGTGGGCCCGCAGGAAGCTGTCCGTCTCCGTCGCGTGGACCCAGGCCAGCAGGTGCGGATCGGAGGCGTGGTACCGCTCGCCGGCCGAGGTGACGCCCTCCACCCGCTCGTGGATGCCCCGTACGCGCAGCACCGCCTCCTCGGCGTCCGCCGCGGTCCCGAACGTGGTCACCGCGAGGAAGGTGCTCGTCCGCTGGAGGCGGCCCCACGGGTCGCTGCGGTAACCGGAGTGGGCCGACACCGCGGCCATGGCCAGGGGATGCAGGGACTGCAGGAGCAGCGCCCGCAGGCCGCCGATGAACATCGACGCGTCGCCGTGGACCCGGCGGATCGGCCGTTCGGGCCCGAACCAGCGGGGCCCGGGAGTCCGGTGGATCCGCTCCCGCGCCGCCGGGCCCCCAGGGCCGGCCACCCGGCTGAACAGCCCGGAACCGATCCGCTGCCGGATCGTGCGGGGTCCGAACGCGAGGAGGCCCATGACTCCAGTATCCGCCTTACGAATCCGTGACGTGGGTGTGCCGCGTCCGCCCGCCCCGCCACCGGCGGCCTAGCGTGGCGGGCATGCGCGTACTGGTCACCGGCGGAGCCGGGTTCATCGGGTCACACATCGTCCGGGCACTGCTCTGCGGCGGGCACGAGGCGGTGGTCCTCGACGCCCTGCTCCCCTCGGCCCACGGCGACGCCGTGACCACCGGCCCGCTCCCGGAGGTGCGCACGGTCGTCGCGGACGTCCGCGACCGCGCGGCGGTGGCCGCGGCCCTGTCAGGGATCGACGCGGTGTGCCACCAGGCGGCGATGGTCGGGCTGGGCAAGGACTTCGCCGACGCCCCGGAGTACGTCGGCTGCAACGACCTCGGCACGGCGGTGCTGCTGGCCGGGATGGCGGCGGCCGGGGTGCGGGACCTGATGCTGGCCGGCTCGCCGGGTTCGGCGGAGGAGCGTGGGCGGGGGTCTGGTGCATCGTGCTCGGCGGATCCGCCGCGGTCGCCGTCCTGATCACCCTGCGCGCCCTCGCCGGCGAACACCTCGCGCGCCGCGCGGCCCCCTTCCTCGTCCTCGCCCCCTTCGCCGTGTGGACCGGCACCTCGGCCGACGGCTACTTCGCCGCCGTCGCGGCGTGGTCCGTCGCCCTGCTGGCCCTCGCCGCGAGCCGCGCGACGCGGTTCCCGGCAGCCGCCGCACTCGGCTCCGGCCTGCTGTTCGGGCTGACCTGCTACCTCAGCTACGGCCTGGCGCTCGTCGCCGTGCTCCTGCTCGCGGTCCTCGTGCTCACCCGGTCCGCCCGCCCGGTGCCCCTCCTCCTGGGGGCCGCGCTGGTCGCGCCCGTGGTCTTCACCCTGGCGGGGTTCAACTGGTGGGAGGGCTAACGGCAGCTGGTGGAGCGGTACTACCAGGGAGCAGGAGGGGTGCGCCCCTACTCCTACTGGGTGTGGGCGAACCTGGCCTGCACCACCGTCGCCGTCGGTCTCGGTACCGTCTCCGGACTGCGCCGGGCCTGCGCGGGCGCCCCGGCGGCCCTGCGGGCGGCGCGCCACGGTTCCCCGGCCCCGGCGCAGCGGCTGGTGGTGCTCACCCTGGCGGCCCTGCTGACCCTCGCCGTCGCCGACGTGTCGGGGATGAGCAAGGCCGAGACGGAGCGCATCTGGCAGCCCTTCATGGTCTGGCTCCTGCCCGCCGCGGCGCTGCTGCCCCGCAGCGACCGGCAGGGCTGGCTCGCCGCCCACGCCGGCGTGGCGCTGCTCGTCAACCACGCGCTGTGGACGGGGTGGTGACTCCGGCCGCCGGCCGCCGCCGGGCGGCCCCGTCCCGCCGAAGTCCTGGCCGGTCCCGTCACGGGGCGGTGACGGTGCCGTCCGGCGGTTCGGTGGAGGCGGGCTCCTGCCGGGGTGCGGCGAGCTGCTCGCGCAGATAGTTCCAGACCACCGCGATCAACGCGGCGACGGGCACGGCGAGAAGGCTGCCCACGATACCGGCCAGACTGCCGCCCAGCGTCACCGCCAGCAGGACCACCGCGGCGTGCAGGCCGAGTCCGCGGCTCTGGATCATGGGCTGGAACACGTTGCCCTCGAGCTGCTGCACCACGATGATGATCGCCAGCACGATCAGGGCGTCGGTGAGGCCGTTCGACACGAGGGCGATGAGAACCGCGACGAAGCCGGCGAAGAGGGCGCCCACGATGGGCACGAACGCGGCCACGAACGTCAGCACCGACAGCGGGAGCACCAGCGGCACCCCCACGATCCACAGTCCCAGTCCGATGAGTACGGCGTCGAGCAGGCCGACGTACGCCTGCGACCGCACGAACTCGCCGAGGGTGTTCCATCCGCGCGCGGCCACGGTGGGGATGTCGGTGGACAGCCGGCCGGGCAGCTGACGTTCGAGCCACGGCAGGAACCGGGTGCCGTCCTTCAGGAAGAAGAACATCAGGAAGACCGCCAGGACGGTGGTGACCACACCGTCGAGCACGGTGCTCAGGCCCGTGACGGCCGTGCTGACGACGCTGCCGGCACTGTCCTGGACGCGGGAGGTCGCGGCGTCGAACGCATGCGTGATCTGGGCGTCACCGATGTTCAGCGGCGGCCCGGAAGCCCACTCGCGGAGCCGCTGGATGCCTTCCACCACCCCGTCGGCCAGTTCCCCCGACTGCGATGCCACCGGCACGGCGATGAGGGCCACGACGCCCGCGGCGACCACGAGGAACAACACCGTCACGGCCGAGGCCGCGAGCGCGGGCGACCACCCGTGCCGGCGCAGGAAGCGGGTCAGGGGCCACGTGAGCGTGGTGAGCAGCAGGCCGACTATGAGAGGCCAGACGACCGACCACATGCGGCCCACCAACCACAGGGCCACCGCGGCCAGGACGAGGACCAGCAGCATCTCGCCCGAGACACGTGCCGACGTACGGAGCGCGGCACGGGTCCTGGCGGAACTCAACGGAGCAGACATGGGGCCCACCCTATGGGCCGGCCGGTCCACCCCGATGCGCGGACCCGCTCCACGGCGTCCAGGCGTCCGGGAGCGGGCCCCGCCGCGCGTGGGCGGCGCCGAGGGAGGTGGCTCAGAGATGGTCGCGCAGGCAGAACTCCTGGTTCTCCACCCACTGTCCGAACCATTCGCCCAGCGGCACGGTGAAGCACCACTCGGGCCCGCCCGTGTCCGGGACGGTCGGGTCGGGTTCGGCGGGCTCGGGTGTTCCGCTCGGCACCGGCGTCGGTGCCGGCTCGGCGGGCTCGCCGGTTCCCGGCCGCCGGGACAGCGTCTCGCGGAACACGCGCGAGGACTCGGGGTTCTGCCCGCACTGCCACACGCCGTGCGGGCAGTAGTCCGTGATCGTCTGGTACACGGGCCGGTGCTGCTCGAACCACTCCAGCATGCGGCGCATGTACTCGGGGTTGTCGCCGTTGCGGAACAGCCCCCACTCGGGGAAGGAGAGGGGCTTGCCGTGCTCGGCCGCGAAGTCGACCTGCTTCTGCAGCCCGTACGGCTCGGTGACCTGCTCGTCGAAGGTCCGCGCGGGGGGCTGGTCGTAGGAGTCCATGCCGATGATGTCGACGACCTCGTCACCCGGGTAGCACTCGGTCCAGGGCACGGCGTCCCGGCCACGGCTCGGCGCGAAGTCGAAGCGGAACTTCTGGCCGGGCACCGAGCGCATCGTGGTGACGATCCGCTTCCAGTACGCCTTCCACGCGACGGGGTCGGGGCCGCAGCGGTGGGTGTAGGTGGTGCCGTTCATCTCCCAGCCGAGCACGAGCACCGTGTCCGGGACGCCCAGCGCGACCAGGCGTTCGGCCAGCCTGCGGAAGTGCTCGTCGAACTCGCCGGCGGCTCCCGCGTTCAGCAGGCGCCGCACCTCGACGTCGGGGAGGTGCTCCTCGTTGCGCTCCAGCATCGGTGTGTTCAGGACGAACATCCGGTCCTCGGCGCCCCGCCGCCACGTCGACCACGAGGCGAGGAATCCGGGACGGCCCTCGATGTTCTCCCACAGGTCGCCCGGCAGGTAGCTGTGCCCCACCCGGAGCTCCGTACCGCCGAGCCACCGCGACAGCTCCGCCATGCGCTGCACGCCCTTCGGCCCGTAGTCCAGGTAGGCGCCGACGGCGACTTCGCCGGCCGCCGGCGGAGCGGGCGAGGCGCCCTTGCCGGCCTGGGCGTCCCGCCCGTCCCGGTCCGCGAGCACCGCGCCGCCGACGAGCAGGGCGAGCACGGCCGTGCCGACGCCGAGGTTTCTGAGACGACGCTGTACGGGCACGGCTCCTCCTGCGTTTGTGGCGTATTCACGACCCTGTCGACGATAGGGAGAAACCCGCCCCGAGGAGTTGCGCGAACGCCCGCGAATGGGCCATTTTCCACAGCCGGGAAATCAATGCGCGCCGTTCGGGTGAGAATTCCCGAAGCCGAGGGGAAGGGACCGGACGCGGTTGTCGAAATTCGAGTCCACGAGCCGCGGTCCGCCCACCGCCCGGATACCGCCCGGGCGCGTGAGCAGTTCGCGGAACAGCGCACGCATCTCGATTCTCGCCAGGTGGGCTCCCAGGCAGTGGTGCGGACCGCCTCCGCCGTATCCGAGGTGCGGGTTGGGGGAGCGGGTGATGTCGAAGACGTCGGGGTCGGCGAACACCGAACCGTCCCGGTTCGCCGAGGCGTAGAGCAGCATCACCTTCTCCCCGGGCAGGAAGGTACGGCCCCCGAGCGCCAGCTCCGCCACGACCGTCCGGCGGAACTGGATGATCGGGGTCGAGTGCCGGACGATCTCGTCGACCGCGCCGTCCGCGTACCGGTCGAAGTCGGCCTCCAGGAGCGCCCGCTGCTCCGGATGCGCGGTCAGCAGGGCCATCCCGTGGGCGAGGGCGTTGCGCGTCGTCTCGACGCCCGCCACGAGCAGGAGCGAGAAGAAGGCCCCCAACTGGCGGGCGGACAGGGCCTGGCCGTTGATGTCCGCGCGTACGAGGGCCGAGATCACGTCGTCCGCTGGCTCGCGGCGGCGCTCCCGGGCGATGCCCGCCATCACCAGTTGCATACGCGCCAGCGACCGCAGGCCCCGCCCTGGCACCCGCAGCCTGGCCGGTCCCCTGCGCTGGACGCCGACGTACTCCGACGCGTGGTCGATCTGCGCGGCGATCCCCGGGCGGTGGCGCTCCGGAACGCCCATCAGGTCGCAGATGACCTCGAAGGGCATACGGGAGGCGGGTGACCGCATGAAGTCGCCGGGGCGTTCGGCGACCGTCTCGGCCACCAGCCGGGCGGCGACGGAGGCGATGTTCTCCTCGGCGGCGGCGAGCAGCCTCGGGGTGAAGGCCCGGGAGACGGTCCTGCGCAGCCCCGCGTGCTCGGCACCGTCCATGTTGACCATCGAGTTCCCGAACACGGCCTTGGCCCAGCGGGCCGGTTCCGGAGTGGTCACGCCGGGCGCGCTGGCGAAGACCTGCGGCCGGCGGCTGGCCGCCTTGACGTCCTCATACCTCACCAGGGCGTGGAAGGGAGGGTTGGCGGCGCGCTGGGTGGCGATGAGCTGGCCGCGCAGGGACGCGCGGACCCTGTCCCGGTCCCGGGTGTCGACGGTGAAGGCCGGGTAGTCCT
>NZ_JBEXWB010000081.1:0-20077 GCF_040629645.1 Streptomyces sp. NPDC005899
CCGGTCCTGCCCCCGAGGCAGGTCCGGCCGCTTCCGTACGGGGCGGCAGATTACTTGACGGGCTCCGGCTCCGGCCTGTCAGCCGTCTCCGCCTCGCCCGCCGGGTCGGCAGGCGTCTTCACCGACTCCAGCAGGAGCTGCGAGACGTCGACGACCTGGACGGACTCCTTGGCCTGGCCGTCGTTCTTCTTGCCGTTGACCGAGTCGGTCAGCATGACGAGGCAGAACGGGCAGGCGGTGGAGACGATGTCCGGGTTGAGTGAGAGGGCTTCGTCGACACGCTCGTTGTTGATGCGCTTGCCGATCCGCTCCTCCATCCACATCCGGGCGCCGCCGGCGCCGCAGCAGAAGCCGCGCTCCTTGTGGCGGTGCATCTCCTCGTTCCGCAGCCCCGGGACCTTGGCGATGATCTCGCGCGGCGGCGTGTAGATCTTGTTGTGACGGCCCAGGTAGCAGGGGTCGTGGTAGGTGATCAGGCCCTCGACGGGCGTCACCGGGACCAGCTTGCCCTCGTCCACCAGGTGCTGCAGCAGCTGCGTGTGGTGGATGACCTCGTACTCGCCGCCGAGCTGCGGGTACTCGTTCGCGATGGTGTTGAAGCAGTGCGGGCAGGTCGCGACGATCTTCTTCGACGCCTTGGCCTTCTTCGTCGAGTCGTCCTCGTCGTCCTCACCGAACGCCATGTTCAGCATCGCGACGTTCTCCTGGCCGAGCTGCTGGAACAGCGGCTCGTTGCCGAGGCGGCGGGCGGAGTCGCCGGTGCACTTCTCGTCGCCGCCCATGATCGCGAACTTGACGCCCGCGATGTGCAGGAGCTCCGCGAAGGCCTTCGTCGTCTTCTTGGCGCGGTCCTCGAGGGCGCCGGCGCAGCCGACCCAGTAGAGGTAGTCGATCTCGCCGAGGTCCTCGACGTCCTTGCCGACGATCGGGACCTCGAAGTCGACCTCCTTGGTCCACTCCACCCGCTGCTTCTTGGCGAGGCCCCAGGGGTTGCCCTTCTTCTCCAGGTTCTTGAGCATCGTGCCCGCCTCGGACGGGAACGCGGACTCGATCATCACCTGGTAGCGGCGCATGTCGACGATGTGGTCGATGTGCTCGATGTCGACGGGGCACTGCTCCACGCACGCACCGCAGGTCGTGCAGGACCACAGCACGTCCGGGTCCATGACGCCGTTCTCCTCGAGCGTGCCGACGAGCGGCCTCTCGGCCTCGGCGAGCGCGGCCGCGGGAACGTCCGCGAGCTGTTCGGCGGTGGCCTTCTCGTTGCCCTCCATGTCCTTGCCGCCGCCGGCCAGGAGGTAGGGGGCCTTGGCGTGCGCGTGGTCGCGCAGGGACATGATCAGCAGCTTGGGCGAGAGGGGCTTGCCGGTGTTCCAGGCGGGGCACTGCGACTGGCAGCGACCGCACTCGGTGCAGGTGGAGAAGTCGAGGATGCCCTTCCAGGAGAACTGCTCGACCTGGGAGACACCGAAGGTGTCGTCCTCGCCCGGGTCCTCCCAGTCGATCTCCTTACCACCGCTGGTCATCGGCCGGAGCTCGCCCAGCGCCGACGAGCCGTCCGCGTTCCGCTTGAACCAGATGTTCGGGAAGGCGAGGAAGCGGTGCCAGGCGACACCCATGTTGGTGTTGAGCGAGACCGTGATCATCCAGATCAGCGAGACGCCGATCTTGATCATCGCGGTGAGGTAGATGAGGTTCTGCAGCGTGCCGAGTGCGAGGCCCTTGAAGGCGAGCACCAGGGGGTACGAGACGAAGTACGCGGCCTCGTAGCCCTCGACGTGGTGGATCGCGCCCTCGAGACCGCGCAGGGTCAGGATGGCCAGGCCGATGGCCAGGATGACGTACTCGACGAAGTAGGCCTGCCACGCCTTGGAGCCGGCGAAGCGGGACTTGCGGCCGGCCCGGGAGGGCAGGTTCAGCAGGCGGATGGCCATCAGCGTGACGATGCCGAGCACCGTCATGATGCCGATGAACTCGATGTACAGCTCGAACGGCAGCCAGTCGCCGACGATCGGCAGCACCCAGTCGGCCTGGAAGAGCTGTCCGTACGCCTGGAGCAGGGTCGGCGGCAGGGTCAGGAAGCCGATGGCGACGAACCAGTGCGCGAAGCCGACGATGCCCCACCGGTTCATCCGGGTGTGGCCGAGGAACTCCTTGACCAGGGTGATCGTGCGCTGCTTGGGGTCGTCGGTGCGGCTGCCTGCCGGGACCGGCTGTCCGATGCGGACGAACCGGTAGATCTGCGCGACGGCTCGGGCGATGAGCGCAACGCCGACGACAGTCAGCACCAGCGACACGATGATCGCGGCGAGTTGCATTTGGGGGCTCCTCGGGCCTGCGAGGGTGGGGATCCAGCGTAACAAGCGATTACTAAGCAGTAACTTAATCAGTCTGTGCTGACACTATCCACTTATTCCGCCGCGCTGTAGCGGAGCGGGCGGTGATCTGTGTCGCTCAGGTCAGCCTTCCCGGGCGGTGAGGGCGCGGAGTTCCATGCGCAGCTGGAGCTGCGCGGACCGCGCGATGATCGCCAGGTCGAGCCGTGTTCCATGATGCTCCGCGTAGTGCGCGTCGAGCAGGGCGGGCTCGTCCCAGGGCATACCGGAGCGGGACCGCACCTGCGCCAGGCCGGTCAGCCCCGGCCGCAGCTCCCGGCGCCGGCGGCCGGCCCCCGCCTCGTGGAGTGCCGGGTCGCCCGGTCGCAGCGGGGCCGGGCCGACGAGGGAGAGCTCCCCGAGCAGGACGTGGGGCAGCCGCGACACCAGGTCGAGCCGGAGCCTGCGGGTGCGCAGCGAGCGCAGCTCGAAGGGGCGGCCCCCGAGGCCGATCCGGGTCTCGCGCAGCAGTACGGCGCCGGGACCGCGGTGTCGCCGGAGGGCGAGGGCGAGCGTGGCCAGCCCGAGCGCCGGGGCGGCGAGCGCCAGGAGGGCGGAGCCCAGCACCAGGTCGAGTGACCGTTTGGCGGTGAGGGCCGCCAAGGCCCCGGCGCACCGGTCGGCCTGCCGGCGGGCGAGCCGGCCGAGAGCGCGGGCGACGGCCCGCGCCGCGGAGCCGGCGGGGTGCCGTCTCCTTCGTGTCGCGCCCTGTCTCATGTTCCGCATTGCACCTGCCCGGGTTCGATGACGCGCCGGTATGACCGACTTGGTTCATTTTGTGACAGAACGATCCCATGGTGCGAAGGTGGGTGGGGGTGACTGGCGCGCGGAGGGGCGTGGGTGTCGCCGACGGGTGCGCGTCCCGGTGGTCCGCGCGGGTCCCCCGGTGGTCCGCGCGGGTTCCACGAGGGGGAAAATCGCAGCTCGCTACAGGGATGGGCACATAAGTTGAGCGTAAGTGGCTCAGGTCCTTTGACTCCGGCCGGGACCTCGTGCATCCTTGAGTCAGATCCACTCAAGTAGTCAGTTGGAGGAATCGAAATGGCACGTGCGGTCGGCATCGACCTGGGCACGACTAACTCCGTCGTCAGCGTTCTGGAAGGCGGCGAGCCCACCGTCATCACCAACGCCGAAGGCGCCAGGACCACGCCGTCCGTCGTCGCCTTCGCGAAGAACGGCGAGGTGCTCGTCGGCGAGGTCGCCAAGCGCCAGGCGGTCACGAACGTCGACAGGACGATCCGTTCGGTCAAGCGCCACATGGGCACTGACTGGAAGATCGAGCTGGACGGCAAGAACTTCAACCCGCAGCAGATGAGCGCCTTCATCCTGCAGAAGCTGAAGCGCGACGCCGAGGCGTACCTGGGCGAGAAGGTCACCGACGCGGTGATCACCGTCCCGGCGTACTTCAACGACTCCGAGCGTCAGGCGACCAAGGAGGCCGGCGAGATCGCGGGCCTCAACGTCCTGCGCATCGTCAACGAGCCGACGGCCGCCGCGCTGGCGTACGGGCTCGACAAGGACGACCAGACGATCCTCGTCTTCGACCTCGGTGGCGGCACCTTCGACGTGTCCCTCCTGGAGATCGGCGACGGCGTCGTCGAGGTGAAGGCCACCAACGGTGACAACCACCTCGGTGGTGACGACTGGGACCAGCGCGTCGTCGACCACCTGGTGAAGCAGTTCGCCAACGGGCACGGCGTGGACCTGTCCAAGGACAAGATGGCTCTCCAGCGTCTGCGCGAGGCCGCGGAGAAGGCGAAGATCGAGCTCTCGTCCTCGACCGAGACCACGATCAACCTGCCCTACATCACGGCGTCGGCCGAGGGCCCGCTGCACCTGGACGAGAAGCTCACGCGCTCGCAGTTCCAGCAGCTCACCGCGGACCTCCTGGACCGCTGCAAGAACCCGTTCCACAACGTCATCAAGGACGCGGGCATCCAGCTCTCCGAGATCGACCACGTCGTCCTCGTCGGTGGCTCGACCCGTATGCCGGCCGTTGCCGAGCTCGTCAAGGAGCTCACCGGCGGCCAGGACGCCAACAAGGGCGTGAACCCGGACGAGGTCGTCGCCATCGGCGCCTCGCTCCAGGCCGGTGTCCTCAAGGGTGAGGTCAAGGACGTCCTGCTCCTCGACGTGACCCCGCTGTCCCTCGGCATCGAGACCAAGGGAGGGATCATGACCAAGCTCATCGAGCGCAACACCACGATCCCGACCAAGCGTTCCGAGATCTTCACGACGGCCGAGGACAACCAGCCCTCCGTGCAGATCCAGGTCTACCAGGGCGAGCGCGAGATCGCGGCGTACAACAAGAAGCTCGGGATGTTCGAGCTCACCGGTCTGCCGCCGGCCCCGCGCGGTGTGCCGCAGATCGAGGTCGCCTTCGACATCGACGCCAACGGCATCATGCACGTCGCCGCCAAGGACCTCGGCACCGGCAAGGAGCAGAAGATGACCGTCACCGGCGGCTCCTCGCTGCCGAAGGACGAGGTCAACCGGATGCGCGAGGAGGCCGAGCAGTACGCCGACGAGGACCACCGCCGTCGTGAGGCCGCCGAGTCCCGCAACCAGGGCGAGCAGCTCGTCTACCAGACGGAGAAGTTCCTCAAGGACAACGAGGACAAGGTCCCCGGTGACGTGAAGACGGAGGTGGAGACCGCGCTCACCGAGCTGAAGGAGAAGCTCAAGGGCGAGGACACCGCCGAGATCCGTACCGCCACCGAGAAGGTCGCGGCCGTCTCCCAGAAGCTGGGCCAGGCGATGTACGCCAATACCCAGGCCGAGGGTGCGGCGCCCGGCGCCGAGGCCGGCGACGGCCAGGCGAAGGCCGCCGACGACGACGTCGTCGACGCCGAGATCGTGGACGACGAGAAGGACCAGAAGGGCGGTGCGGCGTGACCGAGGAGACTCCGGGCTTCGACGAGAAGCCTGACGTCCCCTCCGGCGCCAGCTCCGACGACGCCGGACCGACGGCCGCCACCCCCTCCGAGGAGGAGGCGGCGGCCCCGGCCGGGGACGTACAGCAGACAGCGGCCCTGACGGCCCAGCTGGACCAGGTGCGCACCGCGCTCGACGAGCGCACGGGCGACCTCCAGCGGCTCCAGGCCGAGTACCAGAACTACCGCCGCCGTGTGGAGCGGGACCGGGTTCAGGTCAAGGAGGTCGCCGTAGCCGGCCTCCTGACCGAGATCCTGCCGGTGCTCGACGACGTCGGGCGCGCCCGGGAGCACGGCGAGCTCGTCGGCGGCTTCAAGTCGGTGGCCGAATCCCTGGAGACGGTCGTCGCGAAGCTCGGGCTCCAGCAGTTCGGCAAGGAGGGCGAGCCCTTCGACCCGACGATCCACGAGGCCCTGATGCACAGCTACGCACCGGACGTCACCGAGACGACCTGCGTGGCGATCCTGCAGCCGGGGTACCGCATCGGGGAGCGCACCATCCGCCCCGCGCGGGTGGCCGTGGCCGAGCCGCAGCCGGGCGCCACGCCCGCGGCGGCCAAGGAAGAGAAGGCAGACGACGAGGAGAGCGGTGGCACCGAAGAGGTCTGACGTCACGTCCGACCACTGCGGAGCACACCGACGGGGCGTGGGGGGGGGGCGGCGGGGGGGGCCGGGGGGGGGGGCGCCCGCCGCCCCCCCCCCGGGGGCCCCGCGGTCCGTCAGGGCAGGATCAGTGCCAGCGTGAACCCGTCGTACCCCTTGCTCCCCACCGTCTGGATCGAGGTGGCGCTGACCCGGGGTTCCGCGGCCAGCATCTCGTGGAACCGCCGCATTCCCCGGACACCCCCGTCCGGGTTGCCGTCCTCGCCGACCGCTCCGCCGAGCACGACGTTGTCGACGACGATCACTCCGCCGGGGCGGGAGAGTTCGAGGGCCCAGGTGAAGTACTCCGGGGTGTCGGGCTTGTTGGCGTCGATGAAGACCATGTCGAACGGCGGGCCGCCCGCCTCCGCCAGGGCGGGCAGGATGTCGAGCGCCCTGCCCACGTGCTGTTCGACGACGTCGCGGACGCCGGCCCGCTCCAGGTGGCCGGCGGCCGCCTCGGCGAACGAGCGCTCCCACTCGACGGTGACCAGCCGGCCGCCCGGCGCCAGCGCCCGGGCGAGCCAGATGGTGCTGTACCCGCCGAAGGTGCCTATCTCGAGAATGCGCCGGGCTCCCTGGATACGGGCCAGCAGGTGCAGCAGCTTTCCCTGGTGCCGGGAGACCCCGATATCGGGGAGATCGAATCCGATGTGCGCCTGGGCGGCGGCCGCCAGTGCGGGGTCCTCGTCACCGAGAATCGCATCGAAGTAGTCGTCCACCGCGCTCCACTGTTTCTGTGTCATAACCTCATTATTGCCCGCGAAGGAAGGTACTAGACAAGCATCCGAGCAAATTGCCACACGGATTCCCGACCTCTTGCGGAGGCCCGGACCGTCGATTCCTGCTGCCCCGGAGAAGAATTTTCTTGTGGGGGCGCCACCCTTCCGGTAGAGCACCGGTAATTCTTCTCCGTTACTTGACCGAATTTCCGGGAAATCGCTAACCTGAGCGAGAAAACAAGATATTCGATCTCTGTCGATACGAGAGGAGCGCAGTACCTTGACTCGAACCCGGACCGCGCCCGGGCGACCGACGGGGCTCGACCTCGTGCCGGAGCTCCACCACGTCGGGGTGCAGACGGACGACCTCGACAACTGCGTCGCCTGGTACCAGGAGTTCTTCGGCTGCCGGCCGAACTGGACCCTGGACGCCTTCTCCGACCTCACGCTGAGCCGCCTGCCGGGCATCACCCGGCTGACCGAGCTGGCCGTGGCGGGGCTGCGCTTCCACCTCTTCGAACGCACCGGGCACGACGACGCCGTGCCCGGCGGCAACACCCGCCAGTTCCAGCACATCTGCCTGTCCACCGGATCGGCCGAGGAGCTCCGTGCCTGGCGTGACCGCTGGTTACGCCTGTACGAGTCCGGCCGCTACACCTTCGCCGGCGAGGAGCAGCCCACCGCCGTCGTCACCGACGCGGACGGAGTGCAGAGCTGCTACGTCCTGGACGTCAACGGGCTGGAGTTCGAGTTCACCTACGTCCCGCCAGGAGGAGACCGATGAACACGCGTGTCGACCGCACCGTGACCGAACTGCCCGTGCCCGACGGCTGGGACTTCGGGGACTTCCCGTACGGCCTGGAACCACTGACCCTGCCCGAGCCGCCGACACCGGAGGCCACCTACGCCATACCCGACGTCCTGCCGGCCGACGAGTCCCTCGTGGACCGCGGTACGGCCTGTCCGCGCACGGGTGCGGCCCTGGCCTCGACCGACTTCTCGCACCAGCTCTTCTGGTTCCGCTGGATCACGGGCCACCAGGCCACCTTCGCCGTCTGGCAGCTGACCGCACACGCCCTGCACCAGGCCCGCAACCGGGCCGACCCCACCCCGTCCCTGCGTGCCATGACGGACCTCACCGACGCCTACACCTCGATGCTGCTCTACACCAGCTCGTGTCCGGCCGACGTCTACGGAACCGTCATCCGGCCCAGCATGTACCTCCAGCACCGCAGCTTCAGCGGCACCTGGGCCCCGGACTTCGTCCCCGTGCGGGGGCTGCTGCGGGGCAGGAAGACGGAGTGGGACAGCACGCCCGAGGGCGAGAGGCTCAAGCACGCCGTCCGGACGTACCACACGGTGCACGCGGGAGTGGCGGCCAAGCTGGTGCCCGGCGGCCGGTCCCTGCTCCAGGAGTCCTCCGCGGAGATCACGCCGACGCAGCCCGAGACGCAGGCGCTGCTCTACGACCACTACTTCCTGACCCTGCGGGCACCGGTCGGCGCGGTCGAGCTGATCGACCAGTTACGCAGCCGGCTGCGCGCGATCTGGCTCGACGTCGCGACCAACGGCCTCTACCCGGGCCTCACGCCGGAGGAGGACGCGGCCTTCCCCCACGAACTGCGGAGCGCGGAGGTACGGCGCTACGAGGAGGACTTCCACACGGTCCTGGACCGGATCGACGTCGCCGCCCGGCAGCTCAGGCCGAAGATGCTGCACAGCACCGCGCCCTGAGCCGGCCACCGCCGGTGGGAGTCGACCGACACGGAACGGAGTGAGGAAAACGTGCGCCACGGAGTGGTGATTCTGCCCGAACGGCGCTGGTCGCAGGCTCGCGACCAGTGGGTCATGGCCGAGCGCCTCGGCTTCGACCATGCCTGGACCTACGACCAGTTGATGTGGCGCTGGCTTCGCGACGACCCCTGGTTCGCCTGCGTTCCCACGCTGGCCGCCGCGGCCGCGGTCACCTCGCGGATCACGCTGGGCACGATGGTCGCCACCCCCACCTACCGCCACCCGGTGACGCTGGCGAAGGAGCTGATGTCGCTGGAGGACATCGCCGGGGGCCGGTTCGTCTGCGGCCTGGGTGCCGGGGCCGGCGGCCTGGACGACCGGGTGGTGGACCCCACCGAACGCACCCCGCGACAGCGCGCCGACCGCTTCACCGAGTTCGTCGAGGCCCTGGACCGGCTGCTCACGAACCGGGTCTCCTCGTACACGGGCACCCATTACGACTTCCGCGACGTCCCCGTGAACCCGGGGTGCCTGACGCGCCCCCGGGTGCCGTTCGCCGTCGCCGCGACCGGGCCGCGCGGCATGCGGCTGGCGGCCCGTCAGGCGGACACCTGGGTCACCGCCGGGCCGCCGGGCCGCTTCGACGCCCTGCCCTACGAGAAGGCGCTTCCCGACATCGCACGCCAGCTGGACCGCCTGGACTCCGCCTGCGCCGCGACCGGACGCGACCCGGCCACGCTGGACCGGCTCCTGCTGACCGGCGCCCTGGTCGGCGGAGTGCTCGACTCCGTCGAGTCCTACCGGGACGCGGTGGGGCGGTTCGGGGAACTGGGCATCACCGACCTCGTCGTGCACTGGCCGCGCCCGTCCTTCCCGTACCAGGGCGACCTCCGCGTGCTGGAGGCCGTCGCGGAGGAGGTGCTCCTCCCCCGCGCGCCCACCGCGGACGCCACCGCCGGACAGCACACCGCAGGAGGCGGACGATGATCGGATACGAGATCGCCGACATGTTCACCGACACCCCGTACCACGGCTGCGCACTCGGTGTCGTACCCGACGCCCGAGGGCTCTCGGAGGCGGACATGCTCGCCGTCGCCCGGGAGATCGCGCTGACCGAGACGGCGTTCGTCCTGCCGCCCGGCCTGCCGGGGTCCTCCTACCGGGTCCGGGTGATGACGCCGGCCGGGGAGTCGCCGTTCGGGGGGCACAGCGCGGTGGGCACGGCCAGCGTCCTGGTCCGCGCCGGGCGGCTGGCACCCGGTGAGGCGGTGCAGGAGTGCGGCGGCCGGCAGCTCACGGTGACGGCCGGACCCGACGGCTCCGCCCTGGCCGTCGGGGGCACGCCGCTGCTGCGGCCCGAGTGGGATCCCCGCCCCCTCCTGGCGGCGTGCGGCCTGTCCGGTTCCGACCTCCGGGCGACACCGCACCTGACCGGTTTCGGACCGGCCTTCCACTTCCTCCCGGTGGGCGAGGAGGCACTGGCCGGGGCGTCGGCCGACCTGGCCGACCCGGTCTGGGAGGACTGCCCCGACGCGGTGCTCGTCGCGTACGACCACGAGGAACGGACCGCCCGCGTCCGGGTGTTCGCGCCCGGGTACGGGATGCCCGAGGACCCGGCCTGCGCCTCCGCCGCCCTGGCGCTCGGCGCCTGGCTGGCCCGGGAGAAGGCGCTGCCCGGCACGGACGGCGTCACCCCCTACCGGGTCCTCCAGGGCGAGGGGCTGGGCCGGCCCGCCACCCTGTCCTGCACCGTGGACCTGCGGGAGGGCCGGGCGGTGGCGGCCACGGTCCACGGGCGGGTCACCGCCACCGCATCCGGCCGCCTGGCCGCCCCGGGACGGCCCTGACCACCGGAGCCCGTCCGCCGAGACCCCGTACGCAGAGAAAGGGACCTTCCACGTGCTCTTCCGACCGGAACTGCACGGCACCCGCGGTGCCGTGGCGTCCACTCACTGGCTGGCCTCCACCGCCGGAATGTCCATGCTCGACCGCGGCGGCAACGCGTTCGACGCCGCGGCCGCCGCCGCCTTCGTCATCCAGGTGGTGGAGCCGCACCTCAACGGGCCGGGCGGCGACGTGCCCATCCTCGCCCACCGCTCCGGGTCCGGCCGGGTCGACGTCATCTGCGGGCAGGGACCGATGCCCGCGGCGGCCACCGTGGACGCCTTCACCGACCGGGGCCTGGCCGTGGTTCCCGGTTCGGGACTGCTGCCGGCCGTCGTCCCCGGGGCCTTCGGCGCCTGGCTCCGGCTGCTGAAGGAGTACGGGACGCTGCCCCTGGAGGTGGTACTGGAACCCGCCATCGGGTACGCGGAGCGGGGTTACCCCCTCCTGCCCAAGGCGGCGGCGATGATCGGCGCCCTCTCCGACCTCTTCCGCGACACCTGGACGGAGTCGGGCCGCACCTACCTGCGTCGGGGTGCCGCCCCGCGGGCGGGGGAGCGGGTCACCAACCCCGTGCTGGCCCGGACCTTCCGGCGCATCGTCAGCGAGGCGCGGGCGTCGGGGCGGGACCGCGAGGGCCGGATCGACGCGGCGACGGAGGCGTTCTACACCGGCTTCGTGGCGGAGGCGATCGACGCGTACCTGGCCAAGGCCGAGGAGATGGACTCCACCGGGCGGCGCA
The DNA here is from genome assembly GCF_040629645.1 of Streptomyces sp. NPDC005899. Lineage (NCBI taxonomy): Bacteria > Bacillati > Actinomycetota > Actinomycetes > Kitasatosporales > Streptomycetaceae > Streptomyces > Streptomyces sp. NPDC005899. The sequence goes on from NZ_JBEXWB010000081.1 coordinate 11,033, forward strand.
ACGGCGGCCTGCTGACCGGGGCGGACATGGCCGCGTGGCGGCCGGGGCTGGAGCCGTCGCTGAGCCTGGAGTACCGGGGCCGTACGGTGCACAAGGCGGGCCCGTGGTCGCAGGGCCCGGTCTTCCTCCAGCAACTCGCGCTGCTGGAGGGCTTCGACCTGGCCGCGATGGGGCCGGGCAGCGCCGCCCACGTGCACACGGTGGTCGAGTCCGCCAAGCTCGCCTTCGCCGACCGCGAGGCGTGGTACGGCGACCCGGCCCACGCGGACGTGCCGATGCGCGCCCTGCTGGACCCCGCGTACACCGCCGCGCGGCGCGCGCTCATCGGATCCGGGGCCTCCGGTGAGCTGCGGCCGGGCCGGCCGGACGGGCGCGAGCCCCTGCTCCCGCCGCTGCACGACGAGAGCTCCGCGCCGGCGGACCCGGCCTGGCTGGGTGAGCTGGAGCAGGGCATCCCGGCCATCATGAAGCTGACCGCCTCCACCGGCGACACGAGCTGCGTCACCGCCACGGACGCCGCGGGCAACATGGTGGTGGCGACGCCCAGCGGCGGATGGCTCAAGAGCTCGCCGGTGATACCGGGGCTGGGCTTCCCGCTCGGCACCCGCGGGCAGATGGCGACGCTGATGCCGGGTCACCCCAACACGCTGGCGCCGGGCAAGCGGCCGCGCACCACGCTCAGCCCGACCATGGTGCTGCGGGACGGGCGACCGCAGCTGGCTTTCGGCACACCGGGCGGCGACCAGCAGGACCAGTGGACCCTGGGCTTCTTCCTCAACCACGTGGACCACGGCATGGGCCCGCAGGCGGCCGTCGAGGCGCGGACCTTCCACACCGACCACGTGCCCACGTCGTTCGCCCCGCGCCGCTTCCGCCCCGGATCCGTGGTGCTGGAGAGCGGCTGGCCGGCGGAGCAGCTGGAGCTGCTGCGGCGGCAGGGACACCAGGTGGAGCTGGCGCCCGACTACTCGCTGAGCAAGGTGTGCGCCACCGGCCTGACGGGCGACGGCCTGGTGCTCGGCGCGGCCAGCCCACGCGGCGCGCAGGCCTACGCGGTGGCCGGGTAGGAGGGGGAACACGTGAAATGGTTTCCTCAGGGAAATCACCCGTCCAGCTGCGGAAGGGGCTGACATGGCGGCTCAGCGGAAGACCGGCGCCGACGACTTCATCGTTCTGGGTGAGGCCCGGCAGAACAATCTCAAGGGTGTCGACCTGCGCATCCCCAAGGGGAGACTGACCGTCTTCACCGGGGTCTCCGGTTCGGGGAAGTCCTCGGTGGTGTTCGACACCATCGCGGTCGAGTCGCAGCGGCAGCTCAACGAGACCCTGCCCGCCTTCGTCCGCAACCGGATGCCCAAGTACGAGCGGCCGGACGCCGAGGTGATGGAGAACCTCTCCACCGCGATCGTCATCGACCAGCGGCAGGTCGGGGGCAACGCCCGCTCGACGGTCGGCACGATGACCGAGATCCTGCCCATGCTGCGCGTGCTCTTCTCCCGCGAGGGCAGCCCCCGCGTGGGCCCCTCCCACATGTTCTCCTACAACGACCCGCGCGGTATGTGCGAGGCGTGCCAGGGGCTCGGCACCACGGTACGGCTGGAACTGGACCGGCTGCTCGACGAGAGCAAGAGCCTCAACGAGGGGGCCATCGGCTTCCCGTCGTTCGCGGTCGGCACCTTCCAGTGGCAGCTCTACGGCGAGTCCGGGCTCTTCGACCCGGACCTCCCGTTACGCGACTTCTCGGCGAAGGACCGCGAACTGCTGCTGTACGGCAAGGGGTTCACCGTCGACCGGGCCGGCCGCAACGGCGTGTACAAGAACGAGTACGAGGGGATCGCCGAGCGCTTCACCCGCCGGTACATCAAGCCCGGCCTGGACCACACGAAGGGCAGGGAGCGCGAGGCGATCGAGCGGGTGGTGACCCAGGGCCCCTGCGCCGTCTGCCACGGTGGCCGGCTCAACGAGGCCGCCCTCGCCTCACGCATCCAGGGGGACAACATCGCGGACTTCACCGCGATGGAGATCACCGAACTGATCGACCGGCTCGCCCGTGTGGACACGCCGGCCGTCAAGCCGGTGGTGGCGGGCGCGCGGGCGGCGCTGGAACGCATCAGCTCCGTCGGGCTCGGCTACCTGTCCCTCGGGCGGCAGACCTCGTCCCTGTCCGGCGGCGAGGCGCAGCGGCTCAAGATGGTGCGGCACCTCAGCAGCAGCCTGACCGGTCTGACGTACATCTTCGACGAGCCCAGTGTCGGCCTCCATCCGCGCGATGTGCGCCGCATGAACGAGATCCTGCTCGCGCTGCGCGACAGGGGGAACACCGTGCTGGTCGTCGAGCACGACAGGGACGTCATCGCGATCGCCGACCACGTCATCGACATGGGCCCGGGGGCGGGCCGCGCGGGCGGCGAGGTGACGTTCGAGGGCACGCCGGCGGGTCTGCGCCGGTCGCGCACCGTGACGGGCGAGCAGCTCAGGCGCGTCCCCGGGCTGAAGGAGCACTACCGCTCCCCCACCGGCGCCCTCACCGTCCACGGTGCCGACCTGCACAACCTGCGTGACGTCACGGTCGACATCCCGACCGGAGTGCTGACCGCGGTGACCGGTGTGGCCGGTTCCGGCAAGAGCACCCTCGTCTCCAAGGTGTTCACGGCGCAGTACCCCGAGGCCATCGTGATCGACCAGTCGTCGATCGGCATCTCCGCGCGCTCCAACCCGGCCACGTACACCGACATCATGGACACCCTGCGGCGGCGGTTCGCCCGCGCCTCGGGTGAGAAGCCGGGCCTCTTCAGCTTCAACTCGGAAGGCGCCTGCCCGGAGTGCAAGGGCAAGGGGGTCATCGAGACGGATCTGGCCTTCATGGACCCGGTCACCACGGTGTGCGAGCGCTGCGAGGGCCGGCGGTTCAACGACGAGGCCCTGCGCCACACCGTGGACGGCAGGACCGTCGTCGACGTCCTGGACATGACGGCCGAGGAGGCGACGGGCTTCTTCGACGACGCGTCCGCCCTGCGGAAGCTGGCCCTCCTCACCGAGGTCGGACTCGGCTACCTGACCCTGGGCCAGCCGCTGTCCACACTCTCCGGCGGCGAGCGGCAACGGCTCAAGCTGGCGCACCGCCTGAAGGAGACAGGCAGCGTCTACGTCTTCGACGAGCCGACCACCGGCCTGCACATGAGCGACATCGGCCGCCTGCTGGACCTCTTCGACCGGCTCGTGGACAGCGACAACACGGTGGTGGTGATCGAGCACGACCTCGACGTGGTCAAGCACGCCGACTGGGTCGTCGACCTCGGCCCGGAGGCCGGCACCCAGGGAGGGCGGGTGGTGTTCGAGGGCACGCCCGCCGAGCTGGCCCGGGCGAAGGACACGCACACGGGCCGCAGTCTCGCCGCGGACCTGCGTGACCGGAAGAACGCCTCGTCGTGAAGCACGCCCCGCCCTCGGCACGTCCCTGCCACAAGGAGTCCCGCATGCCCCTCATCCACGTCACCCTGCTGGAAGGACGGTCGCCGCAGGAGGTCGCGTCCCTCGGCCGGGCGCTCACACAGGCGGTGCACGAAACCCTCGGTACCCCGGTGGACGCCGTGCGGGTCATCGTGGAGGAGGCGTCACCGGCGCACTGGTTCGTCGGCGGCAGGTCGGTGGCCGAGCGGCGCTCAGCCCCCTCGTGACCGGGCGGCGGGGGACACGGGCGACGGGCCCCCCGGCCGCTCCGGCCGGGGGGCCCGTCGCGGTGTCCGCCGGGTCAGCGGGCGGCGGTGCCGCGAAGCCGGCTGTCGGCGCGGGCGAAGCGGTCCCGGACCAGCTCGACGCGCTCCGGGGACCAGGACGGGATGTCGTCCTGGGTGAGCCGCCCGCTGCGGGTGACCAGGTGGGCGTTGAACGCCTCCAGGCCGAGGTCCGTGTACCGGTCCAGTTCCTCGAACCACTCCTGGCTGATCCGCGCGGTGCGCTGCATGGACTCGACGTCCGGCCTGCGCTCCGCCTCGTAGGCGGCGAGGGCCTCGGGCACCGCTCCGTGTTCGTCCACCGCGAGGGCGAGGGCGAGGGCGTCCTCCATGGCCAGCCTGGTGCCCGATCCGATGGAGAAGTGCGTGGTGTGGGCGCTGTCGCCGAGGAGCGCGACGGTGCCGTGGCTCCAGCGCCGGTTGCGGACGACGGCGAAGCGCCCCCAGCGCGACCTGTTCGTGCGCAGCGGGTGGCCCTCCAGCACGTCGGCGAAGAACCCGGCGATCCGGCCGGCGTCCGCCCGGCCGTCGTCGGGCGTGCCGGCGCTCCGCTCGGTGAACCCGGCGGCCTCCCAGACGTGGTCGTCGACCTCGGCGATGAACGTGCTGAGCCCGGGCGCGTAGGGATAGGCGTGTGCGTGCATCGAGCCGAACTCCGTGTCAGCGACGGCGAACGTCAGGGCGGTGAAGGGCCGGTCGGTGCCCAGCCACAGGTACCGCGATCCGCGCTTGCCCCCTTCGGTGCCGAACTCCTCGCGGTGGGCCTCGCGCGTGGCGGAGTTGACGCCGTCGGCCGCCACGACCAGGTCGTACGTCCCGGCCAGCACGGCCGCTTCGGGGGCGCGGACGCCGTAGCGGATGGTCACGCCCAGCTCGGTGCAGCGCGCGCGCAGCATGCTCAGCAGGACCCGCCGGCCGATCGCCGAGAAGCGGTAGCCCCCGTTGCGCACGACCTGGCCGCGGTGGTGGACGTCGATCCGGGACCACTGCGCGCATTCGGCGGCCAGGCGGGCGAACAGCCGGGGATCGGCCGCCTCGATGCCGCCGAGCGCCCCCTCGGAGAAGACCACGCCGAAACCGAAGGTCTCGTCGGGGGCGTTGGCCTCCCAGACGTCTATCTCGCATCCCGGCCGGAGCCGCTTGACGAGTGCGGCCGTGTACAGGCCGCCGGGGCCGGCTCCGATGATCGCGATACGCATGACACCTCACTGGGACTCGGTCGAGTGACTCGGTGGCGCGCGGGGGGCAGTCGTGGCGCCGGCCCGCGCATCAGCACGGCCGGGCAACTGGCCCTTTCGGTAGGTGACGTGAAGTCCGTCAGGCCATAAATCCTATCCGTTGGGAAACCAGTTGAATCAGACGGAACGGCACACCGCCGTCCGGTGGCACGAGGAGAAGGGGACCTGCCCATGGGACCGAAGGACTCCGGCCTCACCGGCGCGCGCGTACTGGAACGGCTGCACCGAGCGGCCCCGCCGCCCTTCGCCCTGCTGCGCAGGCATGGCGCCGGTGGGCGCGGGCCCGGCCCGGTGGAGGTCTTCTTCGGCAGGATGGAGACCGTCCGCTCGCTGGACGAGGCCGAGCCGCCCGACGCCTCCCCGGGGCCCGGCGCGCTGGTGCTGCTGCCCTTCCGGCAGGTGGCCGAGCACGGCCTGCCGTGCCACGACGACCGGACCCCGCTGCGCGTCCTGCGGATCTCCGAACACCACGTGCTGCCGGAGGGCGCGCTCACCGGCGGGGGCGGTCCGGTGCGGTGGCGGGAAGCCGGTTTCGTGACGGACGACGCCCATTACGAGCGGCTGGTGGCCGAGTTCGCTTCCTCGGACGCCGCCCGCGGCGGGCTGAACGTCCTGCTCCGCCGCGACTACACCGCCCGGCTGCCCGGCTTCCGCCCGGCGGTCGCCGTGGAGTTGTTCCGGCGGCTGCTGACCGCCGAGGCGGGAGCGTACTGGACGTTCCTCGTGCACACCGGAGGCGAGCGGCCCACCACCCTGGTGGGGGCGACCCCGCAGGGCCACGTGGCCATCGAGGACCACCGGGTGGTGATGAACCCCCTGTGCGGCACGTACCGCTACCCGTCCCACGGGCCACGCACCGGGGAGCTGCTCGACTTCCTGTCCGACCGCAAGGAGTCCGACGAGCTCGCGACCACGGTGGACGCGGAGCTGACGGTGCTCTGCGCGCTGGCCGGCCCGGGGGTACGGGTGGAGGGGCCGTTCCTGCGGAGGATGGCCCATCTCGCGCACACGCAGTGCCGGATCAGTGGGCCCGCGGTGGCAGGTGCCCGCGAGACCCTGTCCCGGGCGATGTTCGCCTCCACCGCGGTGGGCAGCCCGTACGCCGAGGCATGCCGCGCCATCCACCGGCACGAGACGACCGGCCGCGGCTACTACGGCGGGCTCCTCGCCCTGATCGGCCGCGACGACCGCGGCGAGGAGGAGCTGGACTCCGCGGCGGTGATACGGACCCTGGACATCGATCACCTCGGCCGTGCCCGGTTGTCGGTCGGGGCGACCATCGGCAGCCGGTCGTCACCGGCGGCGGAGGCGGCCGAGACGCGGACCAAGGCACGTGCCCTGCTGACGGCCCTCACGGCGGAGCCGGCCCCGGCCCCAGCCCCGGCGCCCTCGCCCGTGAAGCGCGGGCCCGCCGGCACCGCCACCGGTACGGACAGGCCGGCCCGTGACGGCTCGGACAGGCCGGACCTCGACGGCGCGGCCGCCCCCAGGCCGGTGCGGGACGCCCTGGTCCGGCGGCGCGCGGCGTTGTCCTCGTTCTGGACGAGCGGCGCGAGCGCGCCGGCGGCGCGGGCCGACCGGGTGCTCGTGCTGGACACGGGCGGGGAGGACCTCACCGCCCTGCTCCACATGGTGACGTCGGTGCACGGACCGGCCGAGGTGATCGGGTACGAGGACGCCGACGCGGGCGACATCCTGGCACGGCACCGGGGGCCCGTGCTGCTGGCCTCCGGACCGGGGCGGCCCGACGACCCCGGCAGCCCCCGGATGGCGGCGCTCCGGCAGCTGAGCGCGTCCGTCCTGCGCGGGCGGCCGCGAGGCCGCGCCCCGGTGGCCGGGGTGGGGCTCGGCTTCCAGCTGCTCGCGCTCACCGCCGTACCGGACGCGCGGGTCACCCCCAGGACCGGTACCGGACTCGCCAGGGACGTCGAGGTCTTCGGCCGGCGGGTCACGGCCGCCTTCCGCAACACCTATGCGGTCACGGCCGCCACCTCGCCCGGGCACGGCGGCCCGCCCGCGCTCTGCCCGGGCCCGGACGGGCGGGAGCTGATCGCGATGCACGGCGCGGCCGTCCGGGGCGTGCAGTTCCGCCCGGAGTCGGTGATGACCACCGACGGGGCCGACGTGCTGCGCTCACTCCTGAGCTGAACCCGGCCGGCCCCGCCCGGCCGTGCTCAGGGAGTGCCGGTCGAACCGAGTTCCAGGACGGTGCGCGCCGCGGACTCCAGGGCGAAGGTCATCGAGCCGCCGTTGGGCTCGAAGCCGGCGTGGTCCCCGGCGAAGTGGACGCGCCCCTCCGGCCTGCGGATCACCGGCATGAGTGCGCTGTGCCCGCGCTCGGGGAGGATGTACGCACCCTCCGCGTAGGGCCGTTCGTCCCAGCAGACGGACGTGCCGGTCTCGAAGTGGTCGCGCGCGCCGGGGAGCATCCGGTCCAGTTCGGTGAGCACGAAGTCCTGGCGCTCCTCCTCCGTCATCACGGAGACCGCCCTGGCGCGCCACCCCGTCATCAGACACTCCATGATCTTCCTCGGCCCGGGCAGCTGGGGCGTCGCGTCGCGTATCCAGCGTATGGGCAGGTCGGTGGAGAAGCTCGCGTTCCGCTGCGGCCAGAACTGGCGGCGCATCTGGAGGTACACCCGGACCACGGACGAGTACTTCACCCGGCGCATCACGTCGTGCTTCGCGTCGGAGAGGCCCGCGTCGGTGAAGTCGATGTGCCGGATCGCGCTGAACGGGACGGTGACGACGACCCGTTCGGCCTCCATGGTCCGCATGCGGCCGTGGTCGAGGTAGGTGACCCGCGCCCGCTCCTCGTCCTGCTCGACGCGGACCACGGGACGGCGGTAGTGGATCCTGCTCTTGAGCCGTTCGGCGAACGCCTGCGGGAACCGGTCGGTGCCGCCCTTCACCTTCGCCCAGCGGGGGTCGGCGTGGCTGAGCGAGTGCGGGCTCGCCTCGTGACGCAGCCAGGAGAGCGCGGACGCCGTCTTCAGGTCGCCCCCGCGCATCTCCAGGAACATGGGCTCCATGAGGTCGATGGCCGCCTGGGACGCGCCGCGCTCGGTCAGGACCTGGTGCACGGATCGCCGGTCGTAGGGGGCGAGCAGTTCGGTGGCCTCCCAGTCGGGGGCGCTCAGGTCCGGCTGGAGGGCGTCGCCGACGGCGGTCACGTAGCGCTCGATCATGTCCGCGACGCCGAGCCCCTTCTCGTGCGGATGCAGCGCCAGACCCGCCGCCGCCACGCCCTCCGGGTCGGGGGTGAAGAACCGCCCCTGGGCGAAGTAGGAGAACGTGGTGTCGAAGAGGTCGGCGGTCTCCGTCTCCACACCGAGCTCGCGCAGGTAGTGCATCGCGTAGTGGCAGTGCGGCGTCAGCGTCATCGCACCCGCCTCCGCGTGCAGCCCGTCGGCGAACGGAGCCCGTAACGTGTAGGCGCGCCCGCCGGGCCGGCTGTCCGCCTCCAGGACGGTCACGTCGCAGTCCCGTGCGGCGAGTTCGTGGGCGACGGCCAGACCGGCGAGGCCGGCGCCGATGACGATCACCGACCGAGGGGGCCGTAGACCCGGCATGCCGCTGTCGAAGGCGCGGCGTACTTCTGTCTGCGTGGGTTCGCGCATGGGCGTTCTCCGTTCCGATCAGTCGAACAAGGGTGCTCCTCGTGCTCCTGCCCCGTGTGCCACCCGCCGACCGGCCCCGTTTGCGCGCAACGCACCGGCGACGAGGGGCAGTCGGGAGGTCGGGCCGCCGGGTGACGGGGCGACCGGGTAGCCGGGCCGCCGGGCCGCCGGGAGGAACGGCCCGCGTCCGGGCAGGCCGATCGCGCCCCTCGGCGAAACGGGTCGGCGGCCTCGTCGTCGAGGCGTCGGAGGGGACTCCGGCGCTCCCGGGTTCCCTCGGGGAGACGGTCAGCCGTGCCGTGGCGAGCCCGGAAGGCCAGGCCCGTACGACCAACCCGGAAAGGGCCTCCGACGCGGGTGGCGGTTTCTAGGAGTCGTCGCAACACGTGGTCGTGTTGATCAGGCCGCGAGCAGTTTATGCAGTCGCTCGGCTGGGGTTTCCCAGCCGAGCGT